>NZ_CAAKGZ010000016.1:0-109907 GCF_901007645.1 Pseudomonas sp. FG-3G | reverse complement strand
TTCCGACCGACACACCGCCTTCGCGAGCAGGCTCGCTCCCACAGGGATTTGCGGGGGTATGCAAGGCCTGCGGACAACTCGGACTACTGTGGGAGCGAGCCTGCTCGCGATGACGGCGGCACATTCAACATCGATCCCGCCTGCCCCGCCGCCATCTCGGCCTGAACCGGGCCTGGTGTGACAATGTGCTTGAGGTCGATGTGTTTCCATTCAGGCAGCGCCCCCAGCCGCGCATTGAAGCGGTAGTTGAAGGTAAAGGCGTCTTCGGTCGGCTGGCTCAGGGATTTCCCATAGGTCGCTTCAACACCGGCCGGGTCGTACCCCATCAACTGCAACAGCGTCGGGAAGATGTTGTAGTGGCTGGAGCGGTCCTTGTTCTGTGCCCATGCCCGCTGCCAATCCAGGGTCTGCAAGCGCGCGCCTTCTATGACCACCAGCGGCACAAGCCCTTCCTCCGCCACCGGGTCACCGCCGCAGTGGGTATTGAGCCCAGGGTTGCCGCGCTCGTGAAGGTCCTGGCCGTGGTCGGAGGTGTAGATCAGCACGGCGTTGCCCAAATCGGCCTGCTGGAAGATCCGCCTGAAGAACTCTCCGACATTCCACAGCAAAGTGTTCTGGTAGGCATTGCGGTACAGCTCCCAGTCATGGGTCCGGCCATCAAAACCGTCACGCTGGCCGGTATCGGCGACTTCGAGAAAGCGCCCACGCGGCAGTGCGGGACGATAGCTCATGAACTCATCCGGGTATTTGTCATGCACGGGAAAATGCGCACCGAGCTTGTTCACCACCACCAGCTCGGCCCGGTCATTGCCCAGCCGCTCGATCAGTTGCGCGGCAACCGCCATGTCTCGCTCGAACACCGGGGTGCGGTCGAACTGCACGAAGTCGTCGATATCGTTTTTTTCGGTGTCGGTCATCAGGTTCTGAAGGTGACCACCGGTACGCTGGGCGTCGATATAGACCGTGCGCAACCCGGCGTTTTTAGCGTACTGCCAGATCGACGGCAACGTGCTGTTGATGCGCACGTAATCGGCCCGGGTGCCGCCGTAACGCAAGGTGACGTTGGTGTCGGCGCTGCAGTTGGCAATGGAAGCCGCGTAGCCGAAATTGAACACCTGCACCCCATCGGGCGGGGTCTTGAGGCCGGTGTGCACGCCGAACGGCGTATTGATATCAAGATAATTCCCAGCGACGCTTTCATCGATAATCAGCACAATATCATGCTCGATCGGCGATGTTGGCCGCGTCAGGCGGATCGGCTCCCGAGGACCGACGGTGTTGTGCAGGGCTTCGTAAACGAACAGATTCAGATAGGCCAGCGGTGTGTACATCACCGGCAACCCCCGTGCGCCCTCGCCCGCCCGGACGAACAGAACACCACTGAGCAACAACACGCCCAACACAGGTGCGGCGATTGGCAAATAACCGGGCAATGACACCGACCGCCGAGGCTTGAGACCCAGTCCCAGCAGCAGCAACAGGCCACCGGTGGCGGCGCTGACAATCACTTCGCGGTACTGCGAAGCCGCCTCCCCGATAAAACCACCCGAATACACCAGCGACACAAACTGGCTGTACGTCAGGTAGCTGTCGGTCACCCTCGTGTAAACCTCGAAGAACACCGCCGAACCAAACATCGCCAGGGCAAACAGGTGGCGCACGGAGGTCTGGCGGATGTACGCACTCATCCACAGCGCCACCACCAACACCACGAACATCGCGCCGAACAGCAACGTGGCGAATCCCAAACCCAAGGCATTCAGACGATCAAGGTAATAGTCATATCCCCTGATCAGGTACAGCACCAGCAACAGTTCCTTGAGGTATCGGAGCATGTGTTTCTCGGCGATAGGGCGGTGTTGGATAGAGGGTCGTTTTCTGCACGTTAGCAGCGGCTTTGCAAAGCGCAAGAAAAGGGACGAACGGCCAATGCGTCAAAAAAAAGTTACCCCAAAAATGACACGCTTGAAGCCAGTCAAACGTAAAAATCTATGGATAAATACCGTTCATCGCCTAGTTAAAAGCCGTTACAGCCCTTTAAAAACGGCACTTTTCTAAACCAGTCAATGACTTGATATCAAAAGGCCAAGTTCTGTCGAGTTTGCCAACAGTGACAACTGTCATTTTGCTGACACGCTTTTCTGAAGCTGCGCTATACCCCTCTAAACAGTTTCATCCGAGTTACATCAACCGTCTTGCGAGGCACGCCAAAAATGGATGTGAGCGTATTTGGTACGGGGTATGTGGGATTGATTCAAGCGGCTGCGTTGGCCGACGTCGGTCACCGTGTTTTGTGCATCGACATTGACCCCAACAAGATCCGTCAGCTGCAGCAAGCGGTGCCACCGATCAGCGAGCCTGGGTTGTCCGAACTGCTCGAAGAGAACATCAAGAGTGGCCGGCTGCTGTTCAGTGATCAGGCCAGCGATGCGGTCAATCACGGCGAACTGATTTTCATCGCCGTCGGCACGCCAGCCGATGAAGACGGTTCGGCAGACCTGAGCCATGTACTGGCGGTCACCCGCCAGATCGCGGACTTCATGGACAGCGACCGCACCTTGATCATCAAGTCCACGGTGCCGGTCGGCACCGCCGACAAGGTCGCCGAATGTGCCCATCAGGCATTGGCTCGCCGGGGCCTGAAACAGCTGAACGTGCGAGTGGTGTCCAACCCCGAGTTTCTCAAGGAAGGCAGCGCCCTGGCCGACTGCATGCGCCCGGACCGGATCATCATCGGCACCGCCGACCCGCTGGCCCGCGATCAGATGAGCGAGCTGTACGCGCCCTTTTGCCGTAACCGCGAAAAACTGATGTTCATGGACAACCGCAGCGCCGAACTGACCAAGTACGCGGCCAACGCCATGCTCGCCACCCGCATCAGCTTCATGAACGAACTGGCCAATCTCACCGAAAGGCTGGGCGCCGACATCGAAGCGGTACGCAAGGGCATCGGTTCGGACCCTCGTATCGGCTATCACTTCATCTACCCCGGGTGCGGCTTCGGCGGTTCATGCTTTCCCAAGGACCTGCGCGCCCTGCTGCATACCGCCGAACAGAGCGGCATGCCCCTGCGCCTGCTGCGCAGTGTCACCGACGTCAACGACAGCCAGCGACACATTCTCTTCGAGAAACTGACGCAACAGTTCTCCGGCGGCCTGGCCGGCAAGTCGATTGCGATTTGGGGCCTGGCTTTCAAACCCAACACCGATGACATGCGCGAAGCCCCCAGCCGCTACCTGATGGAAGCGCTGTGGCGCGAAGGCGCTCGGGTCCATGCCTACGACCCGGAAGCCATGTCCGAATGCCGCCGCCTCTACGGCTACCGCAAAGACCTGAACCTGTGCGCCACCCGCGACGACACCCTGGAGGATGCAGACGCCCTGGTGATCTGCACCGAGTGGAAGAACTTCCGGGTCGTGGATTTCGCTCTGTTGGCCAACAAGTTGCGCGCCCGGGTCATCATCGATGGCCGCAACCTGTACAACCCCGAACATCTGGCCGCCGCCGGCCTCTTGTATCGCGGCATCGGATTGCGTCACACCGTGCCCAGCAGCCTGACCCAGGGGCCACGGGCGTGAACATTCTGGTGACCGGCGCGGCCGGTTTCATCGGCGCCCATTGCGTGCTGCGGCTGCTGCGCGACGGCCATCAGGTGTGGGGGCTGGACAATTTCAACGACTACTACGACCCGCAGCTCAAGCACGACCGCGTGGCGTGGGTGAAGGACCAGGCGGGGGACTTTGCGTTGGCCCGGGTGGACCTGACCGACGCCTCGGCCATCGATGAGTTGTTCCAGTCACACCGCCCCGACGTGGTGATTCATCTCGCCGCCCAAGCCGGCGTGCGTTATTCCCTGGAGAATCCACGGGCCTATGTCGACAGCAACCTCAGCGGGTTCCTGAACATTCTGGAAAGCTGCCGTCGCCATCCGGTCAAGCACCTGATCTACGCCTCCTCAAGCTCCGTGTATGGCGCCAACCAGCGCACACCTTACTCAGTACAGGACGGCGTGGACCATCCGCTGTCGCTGTATGCGGCCAGCAAGAAAGCCAACGAGTTGATGGCCCACAGTTACAGCCATCTGTTTGGCATCCCATGCACCGGCCTGCGGTTTTTCACGGTGTACGGCCCCTGGGGCCGGCCGGACATGTCGCCGATCCAGTTCGCCCGCGCCATCGCCGAAGGCCGCGTGTTGCAGTTGTTCAACCATGGCGAGCACCAGCGCGATTTCACCTACATCGACGACATCGTCGAAAGCATCGCCCGGCTGATCGAACGCCCGCCCCATGCCATGCCACAGTGGGATCGCGATCAACCGGACCCGGCCACCAGCGCAGCGCCCTGGCGGATCTACAACATCGGCGGGCAGCACCCGGTAGCGCTGCGCACCTATGTGGCATTGCTGGAAAAGCACTTGGGGCAAACCGCCCGGATCGAACTGCTGCCCCTGCAACCAGGGGACGTGTTGAACACCTGCGCCGATGCCAGCGGCCTGGCGCGGGCCACCGGTTTTCAGCCGCGCATCGAGCTGGACGAGGGCCTGGGGCGCTTCATTGCCTGGTTCCTCGATTACTACGCCCTGCCTATCGCCGACACCGCTTGCAGCCCAACGCATGCGACCAACCTTCAGCGGAGGAGTCTATGACCCGACATGAGCAATGCATCCCTATCACCGCCCGCGGGGGCGACAAGCGTGTCGATCCCGAACACCGCCGACGCCTGGACGCGGCCATCCATCGTCAGGGCCGCGGCTGGCTGACTGGTCGCGACGGCGGTCGACCCTGGACGGTCTCGCGCACCAATCGGGTGGTGGCCTGTCTCGGCGCGCTGTCGATCCTGGTACTGCTCAGCCCGCTGCTGCTGGGCCTGGCCCTGCTGATCAAGTTCTCAAGCCCCGGTCCAGTGCTGTTTGTGCAGAAACGCACCGGATACCGCGGTCGGGTCTTTGGCATGTACAAGTTCCGCACCATGGTTGCTGATGCCGAGGCGCTCAAAGAATCACTGCGCCACCTCAACAAGCACGGCGCCGATGCCATCGACTTCAAGATCGACAACGACCCGCGCATCACCCCCGTCGGCCGGTTCCTGCGACGCAGCAGCCTCGACGAGTTACCCAACCTGATCAATGTGGTGACCGGCGACATGCGCCTGGTCGGCCCGCGGCCGACCTCGTTCAACGCCTACCGCTACAAGGACAACCATCTTGTCCGCCTGAGCATCTACCCCGGCCTGACCGGCCTGTGGCAGATCTCCGGGCGCAGCAACATCGACTTCGACCAGCGCGTGGAACTGGACCTCAGCTACATCGCCGAACAAAGCCTGTTGCTGGACTTGAAGATCCTGATGATCACCCCTTTCAAAGTTTTCAGCGGCCACGGAGCGAGTTAAATGGACGGTTCAACCAATATCCTGAGCATCGCAAGCCCGAGCGAGACCAACCTGACCTCAACCGTGCTTGACCCATCCATACGGATTCTGCTTCTGACGGCCGCCAACACCGGCACCGGAACCAGTACCAGTGCCATGGCCCTGGCCGCTCAACTGGCGCAGATGAGCAGCGGCCGCGTACTGCTGGTGGACGCCAGCCAGTCGCCGCGCAACCTCAGCCAGCAATTGTCGCTGCACAAGGAGCGCGGCTTCAGCGACCTGCTGTTCAACAGCCTCGCACCGCCCTTGTTGCAGGACTGCGTGGTGCAGACCTCCAGCTTGCCCTTCGACGTGCTGCCCAACGGTCGTCTGGGGCGCAATGCCGAGCGCCTGAACCCCGAGCAGCTTCGCCCGCTGTTCAAGCAACTGGCCGGGCAGTATCGCTTTGTGGTGATCGACGCTGACGCGGTGTACTCGGCCTGCGACACCCTGGTCATGAGCACCCAGGTGGACGGTGTGGTGCTGGTGGTGCGCGGTGAAGACACCCGCTGGGAGGTGGCCCAGGCCGCTCGCCTGCGTCTGACCCAGGCCGGCGCCAAGGTGGTGGGCAGCGTGTTCAACCGCCGCAAGTACTACATGCCCAAGTGGCTCTACAACAACCTGTAAGCCTGCAAAAAGGATGACGAGATGAACGCCAGATTGCTTGTCCTGCTGCTGTTGCCGCTTGCCGGTTGCACCAGCCACACCGAAACCCGCTCCATGCCGGTGCAGATCCTTACGGCGGCACCGGCCAACGCCCAGGCCACCGACATGCCCCGGGTCGAACAGACCCTGCGTCCCCAGGATGTGCTGGATGTGATCTTTCACATCAGCACCAGCGGGCCGGATGCCTACCGGGTCCAGCCGGGTGACCAGGTGGCCTTGAACTTCACCGCCGCCAGCCAGCTCAACGGCGCACAACAGGTAATGCCCGACGGCAGTATCGAACTGCCGGGGGCCAACACCTCGGTAAAAATCGCCGGGCTGACCACGGATGAAGCACGCCTGGAGGTACAGCGTGCCTATGACCGCAAAATGCTGTTCCAGCCCAACCGCAATCAATTGACGGTGCATGTCACCAGCCCGTTGAGCAACGAGACAAAACTGCGCAACACCCTGACCCACCCGGGCACCGGCATGAGTCGGGAGATCACCGTGGGCCGGGATGGTTACGCAAGCTTCCCCGAAATCGGTGCCGTGCCGCTGCAAGGCATGACCGTCAATCAACTGGAAACCTACCTTAACGAGCGCTACGCCCAATTGCCGGGGCGCATGTCCGTCGATGTGCTGCTCAAATCCACCGCTGGCAACGAGATCTATGTCCTCGGGGAAGTGGCCCAGCCCGGTTCCTACCCGATCCGCCGGCCGATCTCGGTCCTCGAGGCCCTGACCCTGGCCCGTGGCACCAACGTCAAGGCCCGACTCGACTCGGTGGTGATCATGCGCCGCAACGGAAATCAGGTCGAAGCCCGCCACTATGACGTGGAAAAAGCCCTGAGCGGTGACGCCTCGCAGATCGCCTACCTGCAGCCCGAAGACATGCTTTTCGTGCCCAAGACCGGGCTGGCCAAAGCCGGTGAAATGGCTCGGCAACTGGCCGACGTGGTGCTGTTCCAGGGCATGGGAGTCAGCTTCGGCTACCGCCTTGACAGCAAAGGCGACAACGGCAGGTCCAACACTTCTGCAGCAGGTAATTGATCATGAATCCCAAGGAAAACTATCTGCATGAGTTCTTCAGGATTTTCTTCGCCAACAAGCAGTGGGTGAAGCGCGTCTTCCTGATCTTCGCCGTGATCGCCCTGGCGCTGCCGTTGATGCTCAAACAGAGCTTCGACATCACCGCCCAGGTCATCGTCCAGTCGAAAAAACTCTCCCAGGGCGACGCCACCACGTCGCTGAACCAGGAAGACGCCACCTTCATTCCACCGTCCCTGGCGGACATGGAAACCGAGAGCAATATCCTGCGCTCGCCGGCCCTGATCCGGCAGACCATCAGCACCCTGCGCGACCAGGGCGAGTACACCCCTAGCCCCGGCATCTTCAACAAATGGGTGAGCGAGCCGCTCAAGCACTATGTCACCACGCCGCTGCGCGAGTACGTCGTCAACCCGCTGCGCGACGGCCTGGGGCTGGAAGTCGATCCGGTGCGAGATACCACGCTCGACATGCTGACCGACGAAGCCATCGCCAACCTGAAAATCGAAACCCTGCCAGGCTCCAACGTCATCTCCATCGTCTACAGCTTCGGCGACCCGGCCCAGGGCACCCGGTTCGTGGCGCAACTGCTGGAGAACTACCTCTCCGGTCGCCAGGACCTGCAATCGATCGAGCTGCCGCAAGCCTTCTATGAGCAGAAGAAAACCCAGTACCAGACTCGCCTCGACGGACTGGAGGGCACCCGCCTGGCGCTGCTTGAAGACGTCAGCTCCTCCGATCCCAAAGAGGAGATCACCTTCCGCCTGAACGCCATCAACACCGAAGAACAGGCCTTGAACCTGTACCGCGATCGTCTGCTGCAAAGCCAACGCTGGCTGGATTACCTCAAGACCAGCCTGGCAGCGGCGAACAACTCACGGTTCAACGACTACACCTTCCCGTTCACCTTCACCACCACCATGGACAACATCGCCTTCGAAGACCGGGAAATCAAACAACTGGGCGAGCAACTGACCACTCAGGTCAGCCGCTACATGAATGATCTGGCGATCTTCCAGCCCGGCAGCGAGCCGATGCTGTTGACTCGGGAGCAGATCGCGCGCACCCGCCAGCAGTTTCTCAAAGTGGTGAGCAACCGCATCCAGGAACGCACCAACGACCTGGCAGTCGTCAGCTCGGTGATCGACCAGAAAACCGCGCGCATCGCCGAGTTCAAGGAGCGTATCCATCAGTTGCAGCAAACCCAGAGCAAGCTGCGGCAGATGGACACCGAGATCAATGCCCTGCATGCGGCATTTTCCACCTACGCCCAGCGGTTCGCCGAGAGCAGCACCGCCCGCGCGCTGGACAACGACCTGTCCAATGCTCGCGTCCTCAGCCCGCCGTTCGAACCGACCGCCCCGGCGTTTCCCAAGCCGATGCTGATTATTGCGTTCGGTCTGTTCAGCGGCTTGCTCCTGGCGATCGCCCTGGTCTATGTGCGTGAGTTCTTCGACCATCGCTTCAAGCACCCTGCCCAGATTACCCAGCAACTGGATGTACCGGTGTTGCTGGTGATCAACGAGCAGAACCCCGAACAGGTCAACCCGCACCGCAATTGGAGCCTGCCCAGCCTTGTCCATTGGGTGCGCAATTGAACGCGCCGATTGGCCCGACCTGCCGCAGCAGCGCCCTGCCGATCATTCATTTGCTCGACAGCGGCGGCTTCTACGGGGCCGAGCGGATGTTGCTCGATCATTGCCTGGCCACGCCAGGGCAGCACCAGGTGCTGTTCCTGGCGGCGCCGCCGACCTTGATCACGCGCTTTCGCCAGGCCGGGGTCGATTGCCGCCACTGCGCCAGTTGGGCCGAGCTGTTGCAGCACCTGCGCCAGCGACGGGACGAGCAGCCGCTGATCAACACCCATAACTTCAAGGGCCTGCTGTTCGGCTGGGCTGCGGCCACGCTGCTGCGCTTGCCCCTGGTCATCACTCAGCACGGCTTTACGCCTCGCAGCACCAAGCAACGGTTCTACACGTGGCTGAGCCTGCAACTGTGCCGCACCGCCTCGGTCAAGCGCGTGGTCTGCGTGGCCGAAAGCATTGCCGTGCTGCACCGCCAGGCCAGCGTGCGCGCGGAAAAACTCGACGTGATCCCCAACGGCCTGCCGTCGGTCACAGCACCGCTGCCTCATCGTGACGATCGGCTGCGCTGGCGGGTTGGCTACGTCGGTCGCTTGAGCCACGAGAAAGGCCCGGACCTGTTCCTCGACGCCATGATCCCCCTGTGCCAGCGGCATGCATCGCTGCACGCGGTGATGCTCGGCGACGGCCCGGAACGTCAGGCCTTGCTCAAGCGCATTGCCGACGCGGGCCTACCTACTCGCATCGAGCTGCCCGGCTATCAGACCGACATGAACCCCTGGTGGAGTCAGCTCGACGCGCTGGTCATCAGTTCGCGCACCGAAGGCACGCCGATGATTCTGCTCGAAGCGATGCAGGCCGGAGTGCCGGTGGTGGCGTTCGGTGTGGGGGGCATTCCCGATGTGCTGCAGGACCGTCACAACGGCCTGCTCGCGACGCCGGCCGACAGCGCCGAACTAGCGCGGCAGATCGAAACACTGTTTGGCGAACCGCCCCTGGCGCGGATCCTGGCCGATAACGCGCGCCGTACCCAACGGGACCGTTATGACCTGCGCGCCCTGGCCGAACGCTGGTCGCAGCTCTATATCCGCACGGCACGGGAGGCTCGTCCATGATTGTCCCGCTCTCGATCGTCAGTCTGCTGGGCCTGGTTTGCCTGGCGTTACTGGCCAGCCCCTATCCCTTCCTGGCGCCGGGAGCGGTGCTCGGCCTGGTGGGCGTCGCCGTGCTATACCGCAAACCCGGCTGGGGCTTGCTGGGCATTGCGGCGCTGGTGCCGTTCGAAGGTCTGTTCAAGGAGAATGCTTTTTCGGGCAGCAAATTCTTCGGCGTGGCGCTGATTCTGATCCTGATGCTGCAACTGGCCCTGCGCCAGATTCCCTCATCACGCTTGCGCAGCAATATCTGGCGGCCGCTGATCGCCTTCATGATGCTCTATGGCCTGAGCCTGATGCTGTCGCAGAACCTGGGCCTGTCCATGACCCATCTGCGCGAACTGATGGTGGGGCTGATTCTGTTCGTGATTACCCTGCTGATCGGGCGCGAGCTGAACCTGGACCTGTTCTGCCGACTGATGACCCTGAGCGTGACCACCACCTGCGTGCTGGCAATGTTTTCGGTCAAATACCAGGACCAGGGCCGCGCATCCGGCCTGCTGGAAGACCCGAACGCCTTTGCCCTGTTGATCGCCTTTACCGTGCCGATGGCGTTGTTGCTGGTGTTGCGCAGCCCGAACCTGCTACACCGATTGTTCTGGGGTGGCTGTTTCATCCTGCTGCTGGGCGGCATGACCAAGACCGAATCGCGCTCGGGGCTGGTGGTGCTGTTGCTTAGCCTGGTGATTGGCCTCTATCACTATCGTGCCCAAATGCCGCGCATCCGCCCGCGACACCTGGGCTTCGCCATGCTCGGGCTGGCAATCATGATTCCCTTGGTGATTGCGGTGATGCCGGCCGGCTACGTGGCGCGTATCCAGTCGCTGAGCATCCTCAGCGCCGGCGCCAGTGCCCACAAAGACGAATCCCTGGGCCGTCGTGCCTCGTACATCGTGGTCGGCAGCAAAATGATCCGCGAGAACCCGGTGCTGGGCAGCGGTCCGGGCACGTTCCCGCTGCACTACGCCCCCACGGGCTACGCCAAGGCGTTCTCGGCCAATCGCAAGCTGGGGGATCTGTATCGCCGGGCCCACAACACTTACCTGGAAATCTTCAGCGAGATCGGCATCCCTGGCGGGCTGATGTTCGTCGGCATGATCGGCCTGGGCCTCTACAACCTGTGGCGCGCCCGCCAGCTCTGGTTGCAACGTCGGGACTGGGTGCAGGCGGACCTGCTGACGCATATGGGCATGAGTTTTCTGTCGCTGGCGCTGTTTTTGATGTTCCTCAGCGCCCCCAACCATAAGTTGCTGTGGATCATGCTCGCCATCACCAGCGTGTTGCGCTACGACGCCGAACAGGCAACACCGCAGGAGGCCCGTCCATGAGCCGTATCAGCATTGTGATCCCGATGTTCAACGAGGCCCGACACATTGGCCGTACGTTGCTGGCGGCGCAGGAAGCCGCTCGCCAGGCGCAACTGGACTGTGAGTTGATCGTGGTGGACAACGGCTCGGACGATCATGGGCCGCGCATTGCCAACGAACTGGGGGCGCGCGTGCTGATCGTGCCCGGCGTGCACATCGGCGCCCTGCGCAACCGCGGTGCGGCCATCGCCCATGGGGAATGGCTGGCGTTCATCGACGCCGACATCGAGATGCCGGCCAACTGGCTCAAGCTGCTGCTGGAACTCCAAGGCCAGGGCGATGTGCTGGGCCTGGACCTGGACACCCCCGCTCAGGCGCCTTGGTTCGCTCAAGCCTGGCAACGCCGCAGCCAACGCCCAGGCTCGCGTCCCTTGCACCGGGTGCAGTGGCTGCCCAGCGCCAACCTGTTGTTGCGTCGCCAGTGGTTTGAGCAGGTCGGGGGGTTCGACGAAACCCTGCGCACGGGCGAAGACAAGGATTTTTCCCTGCGCCTGCGCAACGCCGGGGCGCAGTTGCTGCTAGTCAATGAAAACGTGGCCCTGCATTGGGGTTACGAAGGCAGTTGGCGGGAGTGGATGAGCAAGGAACTGTGGCGCCAGGGCAGCCATTTGCAGTTGCTGCGCAGCCATGGTCCGAGTCTGCGCCTGCTGCGTTTTCCGGCGCTGTCCATCGGAGCCTGGGGCCTGGACTTTCTGGCGTTGGTCGCTCTGTTCCAGGGCCAGCCGCGCATCGCGCTGATGCTGCTGTTGCTGACCTCTCTGCCCGCGTTGTTCCTCAGTCTGCGTCAAAGCGGGCGTGACCTGCGCCTGACGCTGCAACTGTGGGCCTTGCACGGGGTGCGCTTGCACCTGACCGGCGCCGCGCTGCTTCTCAACCTTTGTCATTGGAACGTCAGGAGACCTGCCCGTGGCTGAATTTCTTTACTGGTCGTGCCTGTTGCTGCCGGTGTACGCCTACCTCGGTTATCCGTTGATGCTGAGCCTGCTGGCGCCACTTTTTCCACTCCGGCGCTACGGGCCGGCGTTGCCGATGGACGTCAGCATTGTCATTGCCGCCCACAACGAGGCACGGCACATCGAAGAGAAACTGCGCACCTTGCTGGCCCAGGACTACCCGGCGCGCTCGCTGCAAATCATCCTGGCCAGCGACGGCTCCACCGACGACACAGTGGCCTGCGCTCGGCGGGTCATCGACCCGCGCATCACCGTGCTCGACCTGCCGCGCCAGGGCAAGGCCGCCGCCCTGAATACCGGCGTGGCCCACAGCACTGGAGAGATCCTGGTGTTCACCGACGCCGACAACCAATGGGCCGCCGATACCCTTGGCCACCTGTTGGCCCCGCTGGGCGATCCGCAAGTCGGCGCCTGTGCCGGGCATATGGAAATCCCCGTGCCGGGCAAGGGCCTGAGCCTGGGCGATAGCCTGTATCGGCACTACGAAGGCTGGCTGCGTCAGGTAGAGAGCCGCACAGGTTGCATGGTCTCGGCCGACGGCGCCTTGCTGGCCCTGCGGCGCGAACTGTTTGAACCCATACCGGCGCAGGTCAACGACGACTTCTTCCTCAGCACCTGTGCGCCGGCGGCGGGCAAGTCCATCGTGTATGCGCCACTGGCCCGGGTCACCGACCAGGGCGTGGACGAAGCCGACAAACAGTTTCGCCGTCGCCAGCGGGTCACCGTTGGCGGCCTGCAAAGCCTGGCCCAGCGTCGGCAGTTGCTCAACCCTCTTCGTCACGGGCTCTACGCCATCGGCCTGATCAGTCACAAACTGATCCGCCGTCTGGCGCCGGTGTTGCTATTGCCGCTGCTGCTGAGCAACGCCTGGCTGTGGAATGAACATCTGTTCTATCGCCTGAGCCTGGTGGCGCAACTGCTCGGCTACGCCATTGCAATGATCGGCTTACTGGACGTAGGCCACCGATTGCCCAGGCCCTTTCGCCTGGCGGCGTTCGTGCTGGTGACGCTGGCGGGCATGAGCATCGGGCTGTGGCAGTTTCTGCGAGGTCATCGTTATAGCCAATGGAACCCCGAGCAGAACCGCTAAGGAGACGGCCCATGTCCATCAAACAAGTCTGCAAGCGCACCGGCGGCTGGCTGTACCTGAACACGTCCCTGGGCCGTGGTCCGTTGCGTGGCGCCGGCGTGATTCTGATGCTGCACCGGGTCCTTAACAATGACCGCGCCGCCGAGCTGCCCCATCGCAACGAATTGTGCGTGGGACCTGAGGCTTTCGAGCGCTTGCTGATCTGGCTGCAACGCTATTTCGAATGCGTGCCCTTGATGAGCCTGCTGCTGGCCGATCCTGAAAGCGTCCCGAATCGCCCGCGAGTGGCGCTGACCTTCGACGACGGCTGGCGCGACAACGCGATGAATGCCTTTCCTTTGCTGCGCCAATACCAGGTGCCGGCGAGTATTTTCCTGTCCACCGACTTCATCGGCAGCCGCCAGCACTTCTGGTGGGAAAGCATCGGCGAAACCCTGTGGGGCAGCCATGGCCAAGTGGCGCGACACTCGTTGATCGAGCATTTGCAGCACGCCGGCCGGCCATTGCCGGTGATGCTCGATGACTTGGATGAGCAGCGCCGCAGCCTGTCGCTGATGCACTATCTGCAGAGCCTCAAGAGCCTTGACCCGCAGGTCTTGAACGACCTCACCGACGCCTGTCCCACGGGCGCCCAGCCCCAGGCCCTGGACTGGTTCCAGGTACGAATGCTGGAAGATTCCGGGCTCATCCGCTTCGGCCCCCATGGTGCCAGCCACGCGATTCTCACCGCGCTGGATGATCAGCGTCTGCACGAAGAGCTGAGCCGCAGTCGGGCGGCCCTGGAGAACGGTTGCGCCCAGCCGCTGCCGGTGTATTGCTACCCCAACGGCGATCACGATGAGCGCGTGCGTCAACAGGTGGCAGCCCACGGTTTCCCATTTGCCCTGGGCACCGAAACCGGCTTGTATCGCACCGACGGCGATCCATTGAACCTGCCACGCTTCGGCGTCAGCCAACGCAATGCCCAGCACCCTGAATTGCTGGCCTGGCGCATTCGCCGGGGGACACGCCCATGAGCCGCGGCCACTACCTCAAGCACTTGGCGCTGAGCATGGGCACGCGCCTGGCGATGATCGGCCTGCGCCTGCTGCGCAATGTGCTGCTGGCGCGGATCCTGGGGCCCAGTGAACGCGGGCTGTTCGCCCTGCTAAGCACCCTGCCGGACCTGATCAGCGCCGTCACCAGTGGCGGCTTGAATTCGGCCGTGGGCTATCAAGCGGCTCAACAACGCTCGATGGGCCTGCTGCTCAGCCAGGTGCTGGTCTTCGGCTGCCTGTTGGCCGGGTTATTGACGGTGCTGGTGGTGGCACTGGTGCGCGAATTCGGCGGCGAACTGGACATCACCACACAGTTGGGACTGTTGGCGTGGCTGCTGCTGTTGGCCGTGCCGTTGACCGTGCTCAAGAGCGGCCTGCTGACACTGCACAATGCGTCCGGCGGCGTTGGCGCCTTCAATGCCCTGCGGCTGATGGAATCCCTGGCGCCGCTGTTGCTGTTTCTGGCGCTGTTCTGGATGTGGAAAGACACCGCCCTGGAGGCCGCACTGATCAGTTGGCTGGCGGGTCTGAGCCTGGTGGTATTGGCCGGTTGGGTCTGGCTGCGGCGGGACCACAGGTTCACCCTGCAATGGGATCGCTCCAACCAGAAGGAGCTGTTGCGCTACGGTGCCCGCAGCCACCCCGATTTACTGTTCCAGCAAGTGGTACTGCGCTCGGACTACCTGTTCATCGGCGCCCTGCTGGGCAGCACTGCCCTGGGCCATTACGCCATGGCCAGCGCCGCCGCCGAACTGCTGCTGATTGTGCCTGAGGCGGTCACCACGCCGCTGATGAAGCGTTTGCTGCAGCAGGACTCCGACATGAAACGCCTGACGCCTCTGGCCCTGCGCCTGACCGCCACGGTCATGCTCGGCGCCTGCCTGGGCATGGCACTGATTGGTGAATGGCTGATCGTCACGCTGTTCGGCGCGGCCTACCAACCAGCCTATCCCGCCTTGCTGGCGCTGCTGCCGGGGCTGTTCGGATTGTGCTACGCGAGCATCCTGCGCCTGGATCTGCTGGGCAAGAACCGGCCCGGCACGGTTTCGCTGCTGATGGGTGTGGGAGCGTTATTGAACCTGGCATTGAACCTGATCCTGATTCCGCGTTACGGCATCGTCGGGGCCGCCGCGGCGTCTTCGATCGCCTATATGGCCGTGACCGTCGCGCTACTGACGATGTACTGCCGCCTCAGTGGCGTGGCGCTATGGCAGACGCTGATCATCCTGCCCAGTGACCTGCTGCCAATGCGGCAGATGCTGATGGGGAAATCCGCATGAACGCCGTCGTCAGGCAGATCGTCATCGCGAGCAGGCTCGCTCCCACAGTGGCTCGCCGCCGAACACAAGAGCTGCGGCCGCTACACCTCCAATGTGGGAGCGAGCCTGCTCGCGATGGGGTCGGCCCGGAGCTTATGCAAACCCCTCAGATCGGGTATCTCCTGCCCGGGGACACCCTGTTTTGCCATGGACTGGAACACACCTCGTTTCTCCCACCACGCCACCCGTCAGGAGGCACCATGAAGTCCCTGCAAAAATTGCGTGATCGCATCCAGAAGAAAGGCCTGCGCGCTGTGCTCAAACAGCTGTTCAGGCGCTACGTGTATTTCCACTCCCGACTGGTGTGGCTGGAGCACGATGTGCGGACCCCGCTTCCCCCGCATAACCTCAAACCCTACCCACCAATGCGCCTGGAGTTCATCACGGTCAGCAATGCCGACGCGTTTGCCCGGCACTTCGGCGACCGCGTCAAAACCATGCGCGAGCTGGCGGCGGAGGGCTACACAGGCTTGATGTACCTGGATGCTCAAGGCGACACCGTGGGTTTCGCCTGGGGCAGTACGCGAGACTATTTCGACCGCCATTTCTATCGCTGCAACTTCCCGATCCAGCCTGGCGAGTACTTTCAGTTCGGTGGCGAGATGATCCGTGCCTACTGGGGTTCCAGGATGTCGGCGGACATGCAGTTGGAAATTTGGAAGATCATGGCTGACAAAGGTTGCGACACGATGGTCGATGTCTGCGACTTGCAAAACATCCCGGCGATCAAGATGCACCTGCGCATGGGCTTCCAGGAGCGCGGCAAGATCACCCACGTGTATCGCCTGTTCGGTCACTGGCGGTTTTTCCGCGACACGTTTTACCGCGGCTCGGCACTGGGCACTTTTCAAAAACCGGATCAGCCGGTTGCATCGACTGCGGCGGCCTGATGTCCATGGCGATCCGGCTCAAATGGTGTCGCTCCTTGCCGTCCCAGCGGTGTGGCGCCGTGGCAGACACAGATCATCCTGCCCAGCGACTGGCTGCCGATGCGCCGGAGGCTGATGGGGACATCAGCATGAGTGCGCTCGTCAGCCAAAACCCCATCGCGAGCCAGCTCGCGATGGGGGCCATTTCCCAACCCGCCACCCGTCAGGAGGCACTATGAACGTTCTGCAAAAATTGCGTGATCGCATTCAGAAGAAAGGCCTGCGCACCGTGCTCAAAAAGCTGTGCAGACGCTACGTGTTTTTTCACTCCCAACTAATATGGATGGAGCGGGATCTGGTCAGTCCTGTGCGGCCTTGCAAACTTAAGCCTTATCCACTTTTGCGCAGGGAAGTCATCACTACCAGCAACGCCGACGCTTTCGCCACTCACTTCGGCGACCGTGTCGAGACCATGCGCGAATTGGCTGCCGAAGGCCACACCGGGCTGATGTACCTGGACGACAAGGGCGACACCGTCGGTTTCATCTGGGGCAGTCAACGCGACTATTTCGACCGCCATTTCTATGGTTGCTGGTTCCCGGTCAAGCCGGGCGAGTTCTTCGAGTTCGGCGGTGAAATGATCCGCGCCTATTGGGGCAGTCAGCTGTCGGTGGATGTGCAATTGGATCTCTGGAAGACCATGGCCGACAAAGGCAGCGACAAAGTAGTCGACGTCTGCGATCTGGAGAACATTCCAGCCGTAAAACTGCACCTGCGCATGGACTATCAGGAGCGCGGACAAATCACCCACGTGTATTGCCTGTTTGGCCGCTGGCGTTTTTTCCGCGACACGTTCTATAGCGGCTCACTACTGGACCCGTTTCGCAAACCGGCCCAGCCGTCCGCCACCACTGCGGCGGCCTGATGTCCATGGCGATCAGGTTCCAATGGTGCCGTTCCTTGGGCGCGGCGCAGTTCCCTGCAACAGCTTATGAACAGCTGCGAACCCTGGTGCCCGACACTACACCGTTCAACACATTGGCCTGGCTGCAAGCGGCGGAATTTGCGCTGCTGCCAGATCAGCAGCTCAACATACTGCTTGGCTGGCAGGATCAGACACTGTGCCTGTGTCTGCCGCTCATTTCGGGGCGCGAACGTATCTGTGGGCTGCGTTTCCGGGTATTGCGTCACTTGGGCTATCCATTGGCTGACCGCATCGCGCCGCTGATACGTCTGGACGCCGAGGGTATGGCAGAGGCGCTGATGCAGATCCGCCAACATCTGCCCCATGCGTTACTACAGTTGAATGAAGTGACCGAACCGGTGGGTGAAGGAAGCGTCCTCAGTGCCTGGATGGCCCTGAGCTCGACCGGGGAACGGCGACTCAGTTGCCGGGTGCCGGTGCATTTGATCAGCGACAGCGACCGCCAGGAGATATCCGGTGATCCGCGCTACAAGTTACGCCGGGCGCGCAAGCGGATCGCCGCATGCGGTGCCCAAATCCGCCGGGTGACACCCGATGCCATCAGCATGGGGCTGCTGCTGCACGACCTTGCCGAAGTCGAGGCAGCCAGTTGGAAAGGAGAAGAAGGTGTCGGCATTTTCGCCGACCCCAGCCGTCGGCAATGGATGAATCACGCCTTCACTGCGCTCGCCGCCGAGGGCATGGTGCGGGTGGTGATACTGGAACTGGACGGTCGCTGCATCAGTTATCGCCTCGGCCTGCTGGATCAGGGACGACTGTACGACTACAACCTGGCGTTCCTGCCACAGCATGCCGACCTGGGCAGTGGTCGGGTTCTGCTCGAGGAGTGGATTCGCTGGGGGCTGGATGACAACTGGCGCTGGATCGATGCCTCGCGGGTCAGCCTGGAGAACTCGAGCCATCAACTGCATGAACGCATGACCGGACAACTGGAGCACTGGCGTTGGAGTTTTTATTCATGGCAGCCCGATGGCCTGGTACTGGGGCTCGCCTTGCGGTTATGGAAAAGCCTGAAACCGTTACTGCGCAAGCGCCCGACCGGGCAAAGCGCGACAGCGACTTCGTCATCTACCCCCAAGCGCCAGGAGAATGTGAATGCCACGCCAAGTGATCGTCAACGCTGACGACTTCGGACTCGATCTCAACGAAAACTCCCTGATTCTGCGGGCCTTCGAGGCTGGCGTGATCAGTTCGGCCACGGCCATGGCCAACATGCCGGCTTTCGAGCAAGCTTGTGAAATGGCCCGCAAACCGCTACTCGACGGCCGAATCGGCCTGCATTTCAATCTCAGCTTCGGCCGCCCGCTGAGCCAGACCATTGCTTCGCGACCGGCGTTTTGCGACACGAACGGCGAGTTCGACCTGAACCTCTCGCGCTACTGCCTGCGCCTTGGTTCAAAGGACCTCCGCGCGGTACAGGAAGAGCTTGATGCCCAATGGCAACGCTGCCTGGACCACGGCCTGCGGCCTAGCCACCTCGATTCTCATCAACACGTACATAACATCTGGCCCATTGGAGAGCTGGTGGCCCGCTTTGCCGCCCGACACGGCGTGCCGATTCGGTTGGCGCGTAACCTGGGGGCGAATCTCAACCTGCCCAAGCGCCTGTTCAAGACCATGCTCAACCGTCGCCTGCGCAGCCTGTGCGGCGCGACAGCCGACTACGTCTGCACACCCGCCGACCTGCACCACGCCGCGCCGCCAGGTCACGGCTCGCTTGAGGTAATCGTTCATCCACTGCACCTGGATGAAGACTTTGGCGACGCGAGCCTGATGCCAGGGGACTCACTGACCCAAGTGTTGCATAAACGCCTGTCGGGCGTACCTAGGGTGGCGTACGGCGCGGCGGTGAAGGCTTTGATATTGACCCAATATGGGGATGTGCAGTGATTTAGGATACGCGACAACAAGCCATCCGAAATCCCTCCACCCTTCCAGCGAATCTGATAAAAAGCACCTTCATGCCTTGAGTAGCGAATCGCATCGATGTCTTCGTCTCTTATCTCCCGTCTTGGGCGACGCTGGCTGGCTTTGCTGTGCATGAGCGCGATGGTGGTCGGGCTGCCGGTGGGCTGTGGCGTGTTGCAGCACAAGGAACGTGAACTGGTGTTTCGGATCGAGCCAGGTACGGCAACCTGGTTCAGCGGCTTGCCGGGCGACGTGCAGGAGTTCGACCTCAAGCCCAAGAGCTTCAAGGCCGGGGAAAATATCCACGGCTGGTGGTGGCCGGCCGAACGCAAGAACGCGCCGGCGATTCTGTACCTGCACGGGGTGCGCTGGAACCTGACCGGTCAGTTGTTTCGTATTCGGCAGTTAAGGGCCCTGGGCTTTTCGGTGCTGGCCATCGATTACCGTGGTTTCGGCAAAAGCCTGGGCGATCTGCCGTCGGAAGCCAGCGTCTATGAAGATGCGCGCATTGCCTGGCAGCGTCTTGAAGTGCTGCAACCGGACCCGGCCCTGCGGCTGATCTACGGCCATTCACTGGGTGGCGCCGTCGCGGTAGACCTCGCCGCGGAGCTTGGCCAGAAGGCGGCGAAAGACGGCAGCCTCGTGCCCGCCCGAGGTCTGGTCATCGAATCCACGTTCACCTCCCTGGGCGATGTCGCCACCGCCATGGCGAACACCTCCCTGCCGGTGCGCTGGCTGCTGTCGCAGAAGTTCGACTCCATCGACAAGATCCGCGAGATCAACATGCCCTTGCTGGTGGTGCACGGCGCCGCCGACCGCTACGTCCCGCCACGCTTGAGCGAACAATTATTCAACGCCGCCCTGGAGCCAAAGCGTCTGTTGCTGGTGCCAGGCGCAACCCACAACAACAGTATGAACCTGGCGGGCAGCACCTACCGCCAAGCATTGGAGGCCCTGATGAAAGCCGGGCCATCGCCAGTGGCCGGACACCCTCCTACCAGCCCGGCCAAGGCGGGCTGATTCAACTCCGCCACCCAATCCCCCTGTGGGAGCGAGCCTGCTTGCGATGGCGGCGGGTCAGTTGGCATTAATGCGGGATGTGCCACCGTCATCGCGGGTAAGCCTTGCTCCCACCGTTTTGCGCGTCGAGGGGCCGGCCGCAAAAAAAAACGGCACCTTGCGGTGCCGTTCATTCATTGCAGGTCCAGCTTTATTTACGCGCCGCCTCCCATGATTTCAGCAGTTCGGCGTAGCTCACGGTTTCACCCTTAGGCTTCTCGTTGGCCAGTTTCGGCTTCGGTGCGCCCGGTTGGTCGAACCAGTATTGCGCGTCGCGCTCAGGGTTCATTTTCGGGGCGCAGGTGGCCTGGGCCTTGGAGCGTTCCAGACGGGTCATGATTGCGTCCTGATCCTTGGCCAACCCGTCGAGTGCCTGTTGCGGAGTCTTCTCGCCGCTGGCGGCTTCGGCGATGTGGCTCCACCACAGCTGAGCCAGGCGTGGATAGTCCGGCACGTTGGTCCCGGTCGGGGTCCATTGCACACGGGCCGGGCTGCGATAGAACTCAACCAGCCCACCGAGTTTCGGCGCCAGATCGGTCAAGGCCTGAGAGTTGATGTCCGACTCACGAATCGGCGTCAAACCTACAATGGTTTTCTTCAGCGATACGGTCTTGGACGTCACGAACTGCGCATAGAGCCAGGCGGCCAGCCTCTGCTTCTCAGGCGTGGACTTGAGGAACGTCCAGGAGCCCACGTCCTGATAGCCCAGCTTCATGCCCTCTTCCCAATACGGTCCGCGCGGCGACGGCGCCATGCGCCATTTCGGCGTGCCATCGGCGTTCATCACCGGCAGGCCCGGTTTGGTCATGTCGGCCGTAAAAGCGGTGTACCAGAAGATCTGCTGGGCGATGTTGCCTTGCGACGGCACCGGGCCGGATTCGGAGAAGGTCATGCCCGCCGCTTCCGGTGGCGCGTACTTCTTCATCCAGTCCACGTATTTGGTGGTGGCGAACACAGCCGCGGGGCCGTTGGTGTCGCCGCCACGGGTCACGCTGGAGCCGACCGGATGGCAATTCTCGACGCGAATCCCCCACTCGTCCACCGGCAAGCCGTTGGGCAGGCCCTTGTCGCCGCCACCGGCCATGGAGAACCAGGCATCGGTAAAGCGCCAGCCCAGGGACGGATCCTTCTTGCCGTAATCCATGTGACCGTAGACGCGCTTACCGTCGATTTCCTTGACGTCTTCAGTGAAGAACTTGGCAATGTCTTCATAAGCCGACCAGTTCACCGGTACACCCAGCTCGTAGCCGTACTTTTCCTTGAACTTGGCCTTCAGGTCGGCCCGCTCGAACCAGTCGGCGCGGAACCAGTACAGGTTGGCGAACTGCTGGTCCGGCAGTTGATAGAGCTTGCCGTCCGGCGCGGTGGTGAACGAAGTGCCGATGAAGTCCTTGAGATCCAGGGTCGGCGAGGTGTAGGCCTTGCCTTCGTTGGCCATCATATCGGTGATCGATGCGGTCTTGCCGTAGCGAAAGTGCGTGCCGATCAGGTCCGAGTCATTGACCCAACCGTCGTAGATGTTCTTGTCCGACTGCATCTGGGTCTGCAGCTTCTCCACCACGTCGCCTTCCTGCAACAGGTCGTGGGTCAGCTCGATCCCGGTAATGTCCCTGAAGGCCTTGGCCAGCACCTTGGATTCATATTCGTGGGTGGCGATGGTTTCCGACACCACGTTGATTTTCATGCCGCGAAATGGCTCGGACGCCTTGATGAACCACTTGAGCTCTTCGAGCTGCTGTTCGGCTGTCAGGGTAGACGGCTTGAATTCACTGCCAATCCATTTTTTCGCCGCGTCTTCATAGGCGTCGGCCCAGGCCGCAGCGCTCAACCCGCTGAGTGCCAGCACGGCTGCCAATGAAACGCTATGTCGCAGCTTATTGTTTTTATCGAACATAGAGACCTCCTGTTTGGGTTTAAGAGCCTGATCGTCGAACCTTCGACTAGCCCCACCGCATCACTGCCAACAGCCACACCAAAGACAACGCGAACGCTATCCAGATGCTCCAGTCGGTGGCGCCGATTACCAGCAGATGCAGGTAGGCGCTACCGAGAAGACCGATAAACAACCGATCGCCACGGGTGGTGGCAATCGGCAGGAAACCGCGCCGAGGGATACTCGGCGAACGCAGTTCCCACGTAGTCATGCCTGCCAGCAGCAAGGCGATGACACCAAAGAAGGCCGCCGTCGGGCCGGTCCAGTTCATCCATTCCATCATCGTCTCCTCAGACCCGGCCCAGGGCAAAGCCCTTGGCCACATGGTTGCGTACGAACCAGATCACCAGCATGCCTGGCAGGATAGTCAACACCCCCGCCGCCGCCAGCACGCCCCAGTCGATACCCGATGCCGAGACCGTGCGGGTCATGACCGCCGCGATCGGCTTGGCATTCACCGAAGTGAGGGTGCGCGCCAGCAACAGTTCGACCCAGGAAAACATGAAGCAGAAAAACGCCGTGACGCCGATGCCGGAGCCGATCAACGGGATGAAGATCTTCGCGAAGAACTTGGGGAAACTGTAGCCGTCAATGTAGGCAGTCTCGTCAATTTCTTTCGGCACCCCGGACATGAACCCTTCGAGGATCCACACCGCCAGCGGCACGTTGAACAGGCAATGGGCCAAGGCCACAGCGATATGAGTGTCGAACAGCCCGATGGACGAGTACAGCTGGAAGAACGGCAGCAGGAACACCGCTGGCGGCGCCATGCGGTTGGTCAGCAGCCAGAAGAACAGGTGTTTGTCTCCCAGGAACCGGTAGCGGGAAAACGCATAGGCCGCCGGCAACGCCACAGCCAGGGAAATCACCGTGTTCAGGCTGACGTAGTACAGCGAGTTCAGGTAACCGGTGTACCAGCTCGGGTCGGTGAAGATCACCTTGTAGTTCTGGAAGGTGAAATCCTGGGGCCACAGCGTCAGGGTGCCGAGGATCTCGGTGTTGCTCTTGAACGACATGTTCAGCAGCCAGTAGATGGGCACCAGCAGGAACAGGATGTAGATCAGCAACGGAATCAGCTTTCTCTTGCTCATGGCGCGGGCCTCAACGGTTGGCGTCGGAATGAGTCATGGCGGTATAGAACAGCCACGACACCAACAGAATGATCAGGAAGTACACCAGGGAAAACGCTGCCGCCGGGCCCAGGTCGAATTGACCGATGGCCATCTGAGTCAGGGTCTGGCTCAGGAACGTGGTGGCGTTACCCGGCCCGCCGCCGGTGAGCACGAACGGCTCGGTATAGATCATGAAGCTGTCCATGAAGCGCAGCATCACGGCGATCAGCAGCACGCTCTTCATTTTCGGCAACTGAATATGCCGGAACACCGCCCAGTTGGAGGCCCGGTCGATTCGCGCGGCCTGGTAATACACGTCCGGAATCGCCCGCAACCCGGAATAGCAGAGCAGCGCCACCAGGGACGTCCAATGCCAGACGTCCATCACCAATACCGTGACCCAGGCGTCCATGGTGTTGGCCGCATAGTTGTAGTTGATGCCCATGGCGTTGAGCGTGGAGCCCATCAGGCCGATGTCGGCGCGGCCGAAAATCTGCCAGATGGTGCCCACCACGTTCCATGGAATCAGCAGCGGAATCGCCAGGATGATCAACACCAGGGACGACCATTTGCCCTTGGTCGGCATGGTCAGGGCGATGGCGATGCCCAACGGAATCTCGATCAGCAGTACGCACGCCGAATAGATGAACTGGCGCAGTAACGAGTCGTGCAGCCGTGGATCGAGCAGCACCTGCCTGTACCAATCGGCACCGACGAAATAACGACTGGACTGGTCGAAGATGTCCTGCACCGAATAGTTGACCACGGTCATCATCGGGATCACCGCACTGAACGCCACCAGCAGGAACACCGGCAACACCAGCCACCAGGCCTTGTTGTTCTGCACCTTGTTCATGGCTGCACCTCGCTCAACGGTTCCAGCAAGTATTCATCGGCATACACCATCAGCCATTGGCCCGGAAAACTGATGTACGCAGTGCCTTCGGGCACCGGTTTGTCTTCGGCCAGGCGCACCTTGATCGGCGCGCCATCGAGGTTGAGGGTGAGGATCTTGTAGGTGCCCAGGTCCTCGACGTGGACCACATCGGCCCGCATCGCATCGTCGTAAGGCCCGTCCCATACATGGACAAATTCAGGACGAATACCGACCTTCAGGCTTTTGCCTTCGGCCTGGGCAATACCGCGTTGCAACGTTTCGGACAGCGGAAAGTGGGTGGAAGCGAAACCGACGCCGCCGGGTTGTGCCGTGACCTCGATCAGGTTCATCCCCGGGCTGCCGATGAAATAGCCGACAAAGGTGTGGCTCGGACGCTCGAACAACTCCCGAGGCGTACCGAACTGCACGATCTGACCGCCATACATCACCGCGATCTTGTCGGCGAAGGTAGAAGCTTCCAACTGGTCGTGAGTGACGTAGACCATGGTGATATTGAACTGCTCGTGGATCTGCTTGAGCTTGCGCCGCAGTTTCCATTTCAGGTGCGGGTCGATCACCGTCAGCGGTTCATCGAAGAGGATCGCCGACACATCGTCGCGCACCAGCCCGCGCCCCATGGAGACCTTCTGTTTTTCGTCGGCGGTGAGGTTGCGGGCTTTTTTATCCAGCAGGTTCTGCAGGTCCAGGACTTCGGCGATTTCCTGCACCTTGGTGTGGATTTTCGCCTCGGCCATGCCCTGGTTACGCAGCGGGAAGGCCAAGTTGTCGAACACCGTCATGGTGTCGTACACCACCGGAAACTGGAACACCTGGGCAATGTTGCGACGCTCCGGGGTCAGGTCGTTGACGACTTTGCTGTCGAACATCACTTGGCCTTCAGAGGGGCTCAGCAGTCCGGAAATGATATTGAGCAAGGTGGATTTGCCGCAGCCCGATGGACCGAGCAACGCATAGGCGCCGCCCTGCTCCCAGATGTGGTTCATCTCGCGGATCGCGTAATCCTCTGGGCCCGCCGGGGTGCTGGTGTAGCTGTGGGCGAGGTTCTGCAAACGAATTTCAGCCATCAGGCAACCCTCGCAATACGCTGGCCTGGGGCTTGGACCAGCTTGCCCTGGGCATCGAAGACAAACAGTTTGTGGGTCGGAATGTAGATGCGGATCGGCTCATCCACGTCGTATTCATGGACGCCGGACAAGTGCAGCACCAGCAGGAAATGCTCGTTGCGCACGTGCAGGAATGTCTCCGAACCGCTGATCTCGGCCACCTCGACGGTCACCGCCAGTTCCAGGTCGTCGTCGTTGCTCGGCACCAGGGAAATATGACTGGGCCGCACACCGAAGCGGAACTCACCCTCGCCCACCGGCCGCAGATCGACGTTCAGCGGAAAGTGCACGAAATTGGCGAAACTTACTTCATTGCCGGCGATGCGGCCCGGCATGAGATTGATCGGTGGCTCGGAGAACAGCTCGGCGGCCAGTACGGTTTGCGGCTGGTGATACACCGAGGCCGACTTGCCGCTCTGGATCACCCGCCCCTCATGCAGAATCGTCGTGGTGCCGCCCAAAGCCAGGGCTTCGTTGGGTTCGGTGGTGGCGTAGACGGCGATGGTGTGGCGGGCCTGGAACAGTTCGCGCATTTCCTGGCGAAGTTCCTCACGCAGCTTGTAGTCCAGGTTCACCAGAGGCTCGTCGAACAGGATCAGTTCGGCGTCCTTGACCAGCGCCCGGGCCATGGCGGTACGCTGCTGTTGTCCACCGGACAGCTCCAGCGGGTGACGCTGCAGGAACTTCTCAATGCGCAGCATCTTCGCGGTTTCCAGCACCTTGCTCTGGATCACCTCGTTGGACACACCGGCCTGGCGCAGCGGCGAGGCGATGTTTTCGAACACCGTCATGGTCGGGTAGTTGATGAACTGTTGATAGACCATCGACACGTTGCGCAGGCGCACCGGGCGCTGGGTGACATCAACGCCGTTCATCAGGATGCGACCGCTGTCGGGCTTGTCCAGACCGGCCATCAGGCGCATGAGGCTGGTCTTGCCGGACAGCGTGCGGCCCAGCAGAACGTTGAACGATCCGGGTTCGAAACTCAGGTTGGCATCGTCGATCCAGGTCTGGCCTTCGACGGTGCGACAAATGTGCTCAAGCGTTAATGACATGGCTCGGCCTTTTTATTATTTGGAGTCAAGCGACCCGAGTCTAAAAGCGAAAGCCGTGCCAGAAATCACAAGCTCATGATCCTGTTGATTTTTTCTCTTATCCTTCAGAAAAGAACGTTCGTTGATGAACGAAAATGAACAACCTGGCTGAACAACTGAACAGATTACTGGTTGACAATGAACAATTTTGAACAACACTGAATAAAGGTTTTCGGCCAGCCTGACTTCGATCCTGTGGGAGCGAGCCTGCTCGCGATAGCGTTGTGTCAGGCACATCAATGCTACTGATCAGACGCTATCGCGAGCAGGCTCGCTCCCACAGGTTTCGTGTATCAAGTGACATTCAGGCATGCCCCAGCACAAGGAGGATGTGCGAGACTTATCACAACAATAAAAACAACATCTGCGAGAGTGCCCCATGGCCGCACCTGCTCCAGCCTTGTCCCACGAAGCCATCATCCAGGCCTCCTGGTCCCGCTGCCGCGCCTTTGGCCTGAATCACCAGAGTGTGCCTGCCTTCGATCAATTGCCCGCCGAAGGCATTGCCCAGTTGCTGGAAAGCCAGCATTCGCTGGTGCAGACCACCCACCAGGAAGTCCTGCCGTATTACGAGAATATCCTGAGCAACTCCAATTGCCTGATCATGCTGGCCGACAACCAGGGCCAGGTGCTGACCTCGTGGGGGACCCAGCGCTTTATCGAACCGAAACTGGCCCATGGTTTCAGCGCCGGGGCGAGCTGGATGGAGCGCTGCAGCGGCACCAATGCCATCGGCACGGCACTGGCCTGTGAACAGGCGGTGCACATTGAACACGATGAACACTTCCTCAAGGCCAACCGCTTCATGACCGGCTCCGCCGCGCCGATCTTCGACGCCGAGCGCAAGGTCATCGCAGTGCTGGACGTTTCCAGCGACAGCTACCTGCCGCCCTCCCACACCCTGGGCATGGTCAAGATGATGAGCCAGACCGTGGAAAACCGGCTGATCCTCAACCTGTTTCGCGGTGAACACTTCCAACTGACCTTCAACACCGGCTTGAACAACCTCGACAGCCAATGGGCCGGGCTGCTGATTTTCGATGAAACCGGCCAGGTGCTCTCCGCCAACCGCCGCGCCGACAATCTGCTGGGCCTGCGCCTGTCACGGGTGAGCATCGAAAGCCTGTTCAAGGTTTCGCTGCTGGAGCTGCTGAACCAGCCCGACGGCCTGCCGTTCGCCCTGCAAGCGTCGGGGAGCAATCGCTTCCAGTGTTTGCTCAGACGCCCGCAACAGGTGACGGTCAAGGCCCGGGTCTTCAGCGAGCCAGCGCCCTCGTCCGCCCCCGCCGCGAACGTGATCAGCCTCAATACCCTGCACTTCGGCGACAGCCGCGTGGAAAAAGCCGTACGCCAGGCCGAGCGCTTGCTGGAGAAGGACATTCCACTGCTGATCCACGGCGAAACCGGGGTCGGCAAGGAAGTGTTCGTCAAAGCCCTTCACCAGGCCAGCTCCCGCAGCAAGCAGCCGTTCATTGCGGTCAACTGCGCGGCGATTCCCGCCGAGCTGGTGGAATCGGAACTGTTCGGTTATGAAAAAGGCGCCTTCACCGGCGCCAATCAAAAAGGCAGTATCGGCCTGATCCGCAAGGCCGACCGCGGCACCCTGTTCCTCGATGAGATCGGTGACATGCCCCTCCCGACTCAGGCCCGATTGCTGCGAGTATTGCAAGAGCGTTGCGTGCAACCGGTGGGCAGCGCCGAGCTGTTTGCGGTGGACATTCGTATCATCTCCGCCACCAACCGCTCGTTGCGCGAACAGGTGCAACTGGGCCGGTTCCGCGAAGACCTGTACTACCGCATCGGCGGCCTGACCCTGGAACTGCCGCCCCTGCGCGAACGCAATGACAAACAGGCCCTGTTCAAACGTCTTTGGGAACACCACCGCGAACCCACACAATGGGCCGGCCTGAGCCGCGAAGTGCTGGATCTGTTCGAACGCCATCCATGGCCAGGCAACCTGCGCCAGGTCAGCAGCGTGCTGCAAGTGGCCCTGGCGATGGCCGAAGAGCAGCCGATCCGCCCGGAACATCTGCCAGACGACTTCTTCATTGATCTTGAAATGGAGCCGGTGGAAACACCGGAGCCGCTGACGGTCGACCTGAACGATGTCGAGGACCTGAACCGTCAGTTGCAGGCGGTGGGCGGGAACATCTCACACCTGGCGCGGCGGCTGGGGGTCAGCCGCAACACCTTGTACAAGCGCCTGCGACAACTTGAAAGCTGATGCAAAACCTGTGGGAACGGGCTTGCTCGCTCCCACAGGCGTTTCGCTTAACTGACTGGCATCACTCCGAATGAGGCTGCTATTTATTCCATTGGCGCTTTAGTCGAACGCACCGTTCAGCACTTCATAGATGATGCCGGTGGCAATCGCCACCAGAATCAGGTCCGTGCCCACCTGCTGCCATTCGTACCCGTCATAGTGCGGCAGGCGCCCCAACAAACGCCCATCCAGCTTCTTGGCAATACCCGGTGGCAACGGCTTGCCTCGGGCGAGGTTTTTCTGGATACCCGGCGGCAGTGGCGGACCGGGGCTCCAATAATCACGGTGACCGCTCACCAGGCCGAGAATGCCGCCGCGGTCGATGCTGGGGCCGTTGTGCCAATCACCACCCGATGGGTTGCCCTTGCCGCCCTGGTTACCTTTGCCGCCCTGATTGCTACCTGGATTGCCTTGACCGCCCTTGTTGCCCTGCCCGCCTTTGTTTCCTTGTCCTTGACCCTGGCCTTGATCGAATTTGGCGTTCCCCTTGTCGTTACCCGGGTTCGCCACTACAGCGGTAGAACCCGCCACGAGGGCGAAGCAGGTAACCGCAACAATCAACGAGCGCGATTTGAACATGGTGGTTCTCACTGAAAAGGGAACATCCCTGTGAATATAGAGGCTAACAGTGATATTAGTTCCATATCATACTGCGCGCTGACAGCAAGGCCCGATACCGTACAACGACGTTTTCAAGGAGCTCCATGCGCAAGGATTACCTGGCCTTTTTCGTTTCAATGTTCCTCTCACGGCTGGCCGACCAGATACTGCTGTTCATCGTCCCGCTGATTGTTTTCCAAACCACCCAAAGCGTCTCCTGGGCGGGCCTGGCTTTCTTCGTCGAATCCCTGCCACGCTTTCTGTCGTTCCCGATCTGCGGGGCGCTGTGCGACAAGTTCTCGCCCATTCGAATCCTGCACATCAGCCAGGTTTATCGCGCCGTGATGTGCATCGCCGCCGTGGTGCTCTTCATGATTTTTGGCGGCATTTATTGGATCGTCGCCCTCTCGGCGGTCTGCGGTGTATTGACCACCCAGGGCATCATGGCTCGCGAAGTGGTGATGCCTTACATCTTCAAGCATTACACCTACACCAAGACCTTGTCGTACTCGCAGATCGCCGACCAGACCGGGCTGGTGCTGGGCCCGCTGATCGCCGCGCTGATGCTGGAGGTATGGGCCTGGCACTGGGTGGTGCTGGCGATTGCCGTACTGTTCCTGCTGGCGGACCTGGCGATGCTGTTCTGGCAGCGCACCAGCGCGGTCACACTGGAAACCTTCGAACAACATCACGACGTCTGGCTGAACCCGCTGCGTATTGCCTTCGGTCACATCCGCAACCTGGCCGAGCTGAAAAAAATCATCGGCCTGGCCGTAGGGGTCAACCTGATCATCGGCGTCACCCTCGCCACCTCGGCGGCCATGGTGATCGGCGAGTACAGCGCCGGCAAGGACTACTACGCCTGGTTACAGGCAGCCGGGGCCGTGACCACTATCATCATTCTGTTCTTCCTGGCGCGGGTGACCTTGCCCTTGAGAGTCTTGGGCAGTGTGTCTTACACGCTGATCGCCGCCGGCGCCTTCATCACAGCATTCAGCCCGACAGTGTGGGGTTACGTCGTCGGATTTCTGCTGATCGTCGGCTTCGACAAGATGTTCAACGTCTACATGCGCAGCATTCGCCAGCAGGTCATTCCAGCCAAGGACTTTGGCAAGACCGTCGGCGTCATTACCCTGCTCAACAACCTGTCACAGCCCTTGGCGGGGCTGCTGGTCGCACTGCTGGCAGCGCCCGTCGGAACGCAGCAGGTGATCCTGCTGCTGGCGCTTGCCACCAGCCTGATCGGCATCACCGTGGTCGCGTTCTTCAGCAAGACGGCAGGCATGCCGGCCGGCTATGGCGCCGACACAGACGCTTGAGAAGTCGCCCGCGTCTTTAAATATTCATCTGTGGGCGGTTAGAGTTTCCCGGTGCCCACCATTCGTCGCTAATGGAAGGTGACGCGCATTTCGCCGCCACGTCTGGCTCAGGGGTTGCACCGACTTGTCATGGCAGCCCCAGGGCGACGTAACCCTGACGCGGCGGCCGTCTTATCACTGCTGGTCAGTCACCGGAGATGTACCGTGTCAACTCTCAATGAAATCGCAGCGAACCACGCGAGAATGGCAAAGGCAAAGGAAGAAGAGTCGATACGGCTACGTGCACTTCACAGTCAAATAGTCGGTAGTTTTGACATTGCGCCGGTCGAGGCGAAACAGAAGATGCCACTACACTTCATGGCCGGCGTTCAGGACCACTCGTTTGGGGAGGCATTGGCCCTGAACTTCTGACCTGTGTTACTTGGAATTCATCGCCCGCTTGTGAGCGGGCGACATGGTTTCAGAACTGCCTGACCAAAGCGGCTGCAAGTATCCCGGCCGCAATCGCCGGCAGAGGTTTCTTCACGATCACCATGATGATTGCGGTGCTCAGCAAAGCCAGGCGCGCGCCGTTGTCACCCTCGATCGCCAACGGGGCAAGCACGGCCACCAATACCGAGCCGGACATTGCCGTGATGAATTGCTGCACCCGATAGTTGATCGGCACGAACGACATCACGAAAACACCGCCCCAGCGGGTCGCCAACGTCACGATGGCCATGATCAGGATGATGATCAGGGTGCCATGGCCCGCCGTGTCGATATTCATTGTTTTTTCTCCATCCACAACGCGCCCAGAATACCTCCCGCCAAAGCCCCCACCACGACATGACTGTTAGCCGGCAGATACCAGTAGGCCAACAGCGATGAACAGGCCGCCACCGTCCAGATGATAAGCATGCGCAGGTTCTTCTTCCCGCCCACGACCATCGCCAACAGGAAACACCCCATCACCATGTCGAGCCCGAAACTGACCGGGTCTTCAATGGCGCTGCCAAAGTGCAGCCCCAGCCAACTGCCCAGGATCCAGGCAACCCAGAGCGCGATGCCACCGCCAAATAAAAGCCCCAGCCCAGGTTTTCCACGGCTGAACGCTTGCATCGCCATGGCCCAGTTGGCGTCCGAGACCACCAGCATCACCCCATAACGCTTGGCAACCGGCAGCTCCCGTAGCCATGGGTAGAGCGTGGCGCCCATCAACAGGTGCCGGGCGTTGATGGCAAAGACGGTGATCATCAACGGAACGACCGGGACCTGTTGACCCCACAGATCCAGCGCAGCAAATTGAGAAGCGCCGGCGAATACCAGCGTGCTCATGAGCACGGCTGAAACATCACTCAACCCCGACTGCGCTGCGGCCAGGCCAAAGGCGACGCCGAATACAACGACGAACAGAGAAATGGGGAGCAGCTGTTTGAAGCCGTCGTAGATGTGATTGAGCTTTAGTTCATGCAGGCGAAATTCTACGTTCGACAAGAGATGGCCTCTTAAAATATTTGCTGCGTCACTTGAACAACCCAGGGCCGCAAGACAGGAACCGTGTCAACAAAGAAGTCATGGGGAGCCCTACGATTCAATGTAGGGCTTCCTTTAGCCATTCTCGTCAGTTATCACTGCGAACGCACTGAACTGCTGACTTACTCAACCGCCGACCGGCTATTACGCCAGAACAGATACGCCAGCCCCACCGGTGCTATGAAAATCGCCAACGACCAGCACATCGCCATGGTGAAAACCTTCACTATCAGCATGAACAGCGCATTCACGAAGAAAACGTTGTTACCCATGATGTAGCCAACAACGCTTTCGTAGACGAACCGAGAATACGGATAGAGCAATGAGTTGATGACCGCCAACACAATCAGCCCAGGCTTGGCACCGATTCCCCCAGGGCCATTGGCCGCCAAAGAGATGATCATCACAGCGAACACCAGCCCAAAAAGGAATTGGCGGATGTAGTAGCTGGTAGTAAGACCCCCAAAGGTCTTGGCGAAAAATGAGTGCATAGAAGATCCCTCTTGAACGCTGATTTAAACGAGGCGCCACCATACCAGCATCATTTTTTCGCGCAAGATCAAGCAGATCCCCGGATTGATGTCTGCGCAAGCGGTAGACAACCGGACCGAGTCCTTGCTTTTAGAAACTGAGACCTACAAAAAGCGGGCGACTCATAAGTCGCCCGCTTTTGCCATAAATCAGCAAGGACGAAAGCTAAGCGTCGGGATGCTCACTGGCCACCGAATCGGCGGCCTCCACATCAGACATATCCTCCTCGACAGGAGCCTCATCATCCGCCGGCAATGGAACCTCGGGGCCGCCCTTCTTGGGATCGTGGCCTGTTTCATTATCGGTGCCACGGGTTACGTCCTGCTGGGATTTGTTCCCAGGGGCATTCTCGTCGATTTCCATGTTGGCTCTCCGTTCTGACGCGAGGGATTTCCACGCTTAAACATCAGAGATGTCTGGGCAACTGCAAGTGCCGGGCAATGGATGAACGGCAGGTACTGAAAAAACCGGAGTTTGGATCGGTGGATTCAGGGAGCGTTGGCGCTGGACACGGAGTTCTGAGTGGACTGCGCCGCGCGCCGACGTTACTCACGGGACAGGAATCGGTCGATGATCATCGAGACCGCTTGCACCGGAGAGACCAAGGCTGTGTCTATGCAAAACGAAGCTTCATCCCATGGCTCATATTCATGATCCAGTACCGATTGCCAGGTTGGTGGAGTCAGCCCTGGAACATCAACCATCCTTGTTTCGACCCGGCGTCGATGTTCATCTTTATCGGAACAGACCACTTGGATATTTGCTAATAGGACACCAGCGTGTGAGGCGATTTCGCTCCACGCGATTCGGCTTTCGAGGACGGGATTGACACAATCAACAATGACCGTGCGGCCCAAACGAAGATTACTCCGCGCAAGCTCATTGGCGACCATGTAACCACTGCGCCCCACATCTTGCGCAAGAGCGCCCGAGTTTCGAATCGCCTGCTCAATAGTATCGATCCGCAGGTACATGGCGCCTGTTGTCGCGGCGAGATCATTGGCGATAGTCGTTTTTCCGGTGCCGGGAAGGCCGCTGAAGACGATGAGCATTCCATATCCTTCGATTAATGCGTCAGGTAGAAAACCGCGGCCCGACCACAATTTGGACCGTTGGAATCGTCCCGTTTCATATTGTGGGAGGTATCCCATTTTCCTTCACGCCTCAATGAAGAACCCTGCGGCTCTCCCCAATCCTGATTCTATCGAGCGCCCGGTTTAAAGCATCCAAGGCATCGAGCAGAGCTTTGGCCTCAGCTTCCCGACCATCACCCCAGAGGCGTTCAGCCATTTTGTTCAGTGCCTGGATAGAGCGTTCAATGTCAGCAGCCGTCGCTGCTTTGCTTTCCTGATGTTTCTTTGGCATTGGTTAACCCTTCCTCAGGGCGTGTTGCATCAGCTTCAGTGCGAATACTTCGCCAACCGGAACACCTGCTTCAAAATGGAGAACTGCCGCTCCTGCCTCTTGGCGAAGGAGAGAGAACTGGAGGGCCAGACCACAATTCTTCGTCTCTGATCACCCACCTGTCTCAAATCGTGACCTGCCCCGTTATTCGCTTTAATTACGAAAGAATCAATCTTTTGCAACAACTAATGTTTGCTGAGTACCCCATGCCAAAAAATATCCTAGGGCACACGTCTCAATAACGCCCAACCAAGGGTCATAATAATCGATTGTATTAGCAGAATCATCATATCCCAATACGACCACGTAGTGAGATTCAACAAACACCAAGAACCCTGAATATTGGCTTGCATACTGCAAAATAGGCTCCAGCTTTGCATAAGCTTTAAGCTCTCTTGCCCCATGCACAAGTCCAGTTTCCTTTGAAAAGTGATAGGTATTGTAATATTTGGCCAGCTCTTCTAATTGATGAAAAGTTATCCCATCGTGAACCCATTCAGGATAAAAACCAATTACAGCCTGTTCCGAGACCTGAACATCATTTAATCGCATAAGCACTGAAAAGCTCGCCGCCCAGCAACTATGACTCACCTTTTGTATCTCAAGCTTAGGAAAAATAGAAAAAAACTTTTCTCGAGTGACACCTTCATATGCCATATGAACTCCCTTTCATTGGAAAGCCAATCGATCAATCCATACGTTAAACGTAATTGCCCAACTATTTACTTGTAGTTGATCAATGCACATTTTTCCACAATCTCGAGGATTCCTATGCCAGAGGCAGGATGCACGCACAATTCTTGAAAACTGACAGCGGTCGCGGTCAACTCGCGGGTCCCGTCTTCCGCCTGGTTTCCGAAAACTTAACGGCAGCCAGTTTTTTCCCGAACCAGCCAAAACAAAGGGCTTTCAGCGCGGCGAAATATATCTGTCCCCCCTTTTCCAATTGGCCTCGTCTTTCCTGCCCGGCTTCCGACATTCGCGCGACAGACGGGATCAGATCGACGCCCATCCACTTGAGAAGACCGCAGCCTCTTCAGATCCCGGTGCTGTTCGGGTCAATGGCAGTGGCGTGTTCCAGCTTTCTTGTCGTTATGACAGCCCTGCTTGTCCGTACGGCCACCATGAGCAATTGCGGATACAGAGGTGACTGCAATAATTGCTGCCAGTACTAGGGTGATGATTTTCATGGTCCACTTCCTGTGATTGCGAGTTCCTGGGTTGTGCCGATTTGGCTGACCGACGCGAGTAGATCGTGGGGCCTATATCTCCCCGCCTCGTCAGGCGATTCATACATGCTGAATGCATAGAATTTAGCACCATTACTTCGCCACTACGAGCCGCATAACAGGGCTTGCCCTTTGCCATAGGGTCAGGGGTAAAACTGGGAAAAGGCCACGGTTTTGGGGCCTCTTGTAATCGGCCCGATTCATAATCGTGGTATGTCCCGTTTCCTCCACTTCAAAGCTGGGGTTCAGGAGAAAGCCGTTACCGTCGAGGACAGCCTATCTTAAATGTCCGAATGGATAACGCTTCGTTACGCGCATCCTTTTCGTTCTGAGCCTTCATGGTGAAGCTACCGTCTTGGTAGCTGCGAGCCATAGCTTGGTTATTCTTATCGATTTCATCGTAGATGCGAGCACACTCGCTGGTCGTTGCTTCAGGAGTCGTCGGCACTGGCGCGTTTTCTATGTCCAGAACGTACTGGGATTTCTGATAGGCACAGCCGGTAAGAGCGAAGATAGCGAAAATTGTGATGACTTTATTCATGAGATTTCCATATCGTTAGTGAAACCAGGTCCGCTTTAGTAAACAACTGTGCAGCTCTTCCCAATCTTTCTTCAATAGGACGTCGCGATTGCCTGAGCAAGTTGCATATCAGACATCAGAGGTGACGTGTAGGTCGCGCGGTAATATCGGCAAGCCTGTTCGAACTGTGCACCCCGGATCTCGCCATCTGAACCCATAAACGCGAGCGCATCAGCCTTGGCAGGCTTGAAGTTCTTTGTAGCCTGCAGAGAGAGCCCAGTCGTTCCTGCAAGAAGGAAGGTAGGTGCCAGCGTTATCATCATCATCGAGTTTTGATACGAGCCCTTATCTTCCGCTACCGCTTGAGCGCTGATCGACACCATGATGGCGACGGCCACAGTCATCCATGAATCCATTCTTTGATGCTTCCATTTCGATCTAGGGGCACCACGATAGCAGAGTGGGTACTCACCACAAACAAGAAGCTCGGCGCTGGGCCGGGCCGTGCGAAGGGCTGAAAGGGGACGGGCTAAAAGGGGATAGATTTATTTTCTAGCCGGCTGCCAGTTGATCCAAGCGAATACATTCGATGAAAACTCTCAGCGCAGCGAAGTAAAAATAAATCTGTCCTTTTCTACTGCGGATTGATGTCAGCGCAAGCGGTAGACAATCGGACCGAGTCCTTGCTTTTAGAAACTGAGACCTACAAAAAGCGGGCGACTCATAAGTCGCCCGCTTTTGACATAAATCAGCAAGGACGAAAACTAAGCGTCGGGATGCTCACTGGTGAAGAAGGTAGCGGAGCAAATACGCCAGCGGCATACGCACGACGGACTGATCGATGCCCCGTGGTTTGACTGGACTTGGGCCTGGCATGGAGATTCTGGGCAGTGGTCACTCCAGAATAAAAAGACCAGAATAAAGACCTATTCAGGAGTCATATCCATGCAAAATATTCTTGCCGATGTGGCCGTCAGCGTATCTGAACTCATGAAGAACCCATCTTCCGCCTTGAGCAGCACCAATGGCTTACCTGTGGCCGTGCTGAACCACAACCGCGTTGTGGGCTACATGGTCCCGGCGAATGTCTATGAGGCGATGGTCGAGCGCCTGGACGAACTGGAACTCGTACACCTGGTCAAGGCACGTCTCGACGCCAACGAAACACCTGTTCGAGTATCTCTCGACGATCTGATTGGCGAGGCCGAAGCAGATATCGCCAATGGCCGTTGAGTAGCGAAAAAGCCCGCGTATCGGCTATCAGTGGCTTCCACTATAGCAAGCCTCCCCAAACCCCAGACGCAAAAAAGGGCCAACCTCTCGGTTGACCCTTCTAGACCGCCCAGCAGAGCGGATTTTGTTTGGTAGGCGCGATTGGACTCGAACCAACGACCCCCACCATGTCAAGGTGGTGCTCTAACCAACTGAGCTACGTGCCTGCTGTGAGGCGGCATTCTACGGAATTCCGAAGGGGTGTCAATACCTTTTTTTCACCTAACCCTATGAATATGCAAAATATTTAATTTCGCCAAAGCGCCGAAGATTTGGCGGTGGCTGGCGGCTGATTTTTATCTCGGGTAGGATCGGCGCATTCGTAAAAAATATAAAACAGAGGTTGCAGAATGGCGAACACACCGTATCCAGAATCTTATTACGCCGCGTCGGCCAATCCGGTTCCAGCTCGCCCTGCCCTGCAGGATGATGTCGAAACGGATGTTTGCGTGATCGGCGCTGGTTACACCGGCCTGTCCTCTGCGCTGTTTCTGCTGGAGAACGGTTTCAAGGTCACGGTCCTTGAGGCGGCAAAGGTCGGCTTTGGGGCTTCGGGTCGTAATGGCGGGCAGATCGTTAACAGTTACAGCCGCGACATCGACGTGATCGAGCGCAGTGTCGGGCCTCAGCAGGCGCAGTTGCTGGGCAATATGGCGTTCGAGGGCGGTCGGATCATTCGCGAGCGGGTGGCGAAGTATCAGATTCAGTGTGATTTGAAGGATGGCGGAGTGTTCGCTGCCCTTACCGCCAAGCAAATGGGCCATCTGGAGTCGCAGAAGCGTTTGTGGGAGCGTTTCGGGCATACCCAGTTGGAGTTGCTGGATCAGCGGCGTATTCGCGAGGTGGTGGCCTGCGAGGAGTATGTGGGCGGGATGCTGGACATGAGCGGTGGGCATATTCATCCGCTGAACCTGGCCCTCGGTGAGGCGGCGGCGGTGGAGTCTCTTGGCGGGGTGATTTATGAGCAGTCGCCGGCGGTGCGCATCGAGCGTGGCGCCAGCCCGGTTGTGCATACACCGCAGGGCAAGGTCAGGGCCAAGTTCATCATCGTGGCGGGCAATGCTTATCTGGGCAATTTGGTGCCCGAACTGGCAGCCAAATCCATGCCTTGCGGCACCCAGGTTATTGCCACCGAGCCGCTGGGCGATGAGCTGGCTCGCAGCCTGCTGCCTCAGGACTATTGCGTTGAAGACTGCAACTACTTGCTCGATTACTACCGACTCACGGGCGACAAGCGTCTGATTTTCGGCGGCGGCGTGGTGTATGGCGCGAGGGATCCGGCGAATATTGAAGCGATCATTCGTCCGAAGATGCTCAAGGCATTCCCGCAGCTCAAGGACGTGAAGATCGACTACGCCTGGACCGGAAACTTCCTGCTGACGCTATCGCGCCTTCCGCAGGTCGGGCGACTGGGGGACAACATTTATTATTCCCAGGGCTGCAGCGGCCATGGCGTGACGTATACGCATCTGGCGGGCAAGGTGCTGGCTGAGGCGCTGCGTGGGCAGGCTGAGCGTTTCGATGCGTTTGCCGATCTGCCGCACTACCCTTTCCCCGGCGGTCAGTTGTTGCGTACGCCGTTTGCGGCGATGGGGGCTTGGTATTACGGGCTGCGGGATAGGCTTGGATTCTGACGCGTCGGACGACTTCATAGAAAAGGGCTGCTGCGCAGCCCAGCGGGAGCAAGCTCCCTCGCCACAGGCGTGTTCCAACCTTTCAGTGTCATTATCCCGAAAACAAAAAACCCCGGTCTTTCGACCAGGGTCTTTGCTATCGACTAGAAGTAGCTTTTCAGCTTTCTTCTTAGCTTCAAGGCGTTCAGTGGGCCTCGAAGCAGATATGGCGCAGCGGACGGGACTCGAACCCGCGACCCCCGGCGTGACAGGCCGGTATTCTAACCGACTGAACTACCGCTGCGTATCGCTATGGACTTGCGTCCAGTTAACTCGTCTGATCCAACCTCTTGGGTTTGGATCTCGAACCAGGCGAACCTGCTTCGGAAAATATGGCGCAGCGGACGGGACTCGAACCCGCGACCCCCGGCGTGACAGGCCGGTATTCTAACCGACTGAACTACCGCTGCGCGTCGGTGGAGGCTTTTGACAGCTTCCGTCTTGCTTTCGCAAAACTCTCGTAAAACATGGTGGGTGATGACGGGATCGAACCGCCGACATTCTGCTTGTAAGGCAGACGCTCTCCCAGCTGAGCTAATCACCCTTTGCTTCGTTGAGGCCGCGAAATTTACGCAGGTACCGAAGCTAAGTCAATAGCAGGGTTGAAGTTTTTTCAAAACAGTTCAAGCGGCACGCACAACCGCTCTCACTCATAAATCATTTTCTTGGTCATGCCGCCGTCCACCACGAACTCCTGGCCCGTGACAAAACCGGCATTGCGCGACAACAGCCACGCCACCATCGCCGCTACATCCTCCACCGTGCCTACCCTGCCTGCCGGATGCTGAGCATGATCGGCATCGCTGAGCGGCTGCGCGCGACGCTGGGACGGGTCCCGTGCGTCGATCCAGCCGGGGCTGACAGCATTGACCCGGATCTCCGGCCCAAGGCTGATCGCCAAGGCATGGGTCAGGGCGAGCAAGCCGCCCTTGCTCGCCGCATAGGCTTCGGTGTCGGGTTCTGATTGTGCGGCACGGGTCGAGGCCAGGTTGACGATGGCGCCATTGTGGGCACGCAGGTAAGGCGCACAATGCTTGGCCAGCAGCATGGGACCACCCAGGTTCACCGCCAGGACCCGATTCCAGTAGGCCAGATCCAGGCTTTCCAGGGTGATGTTGTGGGGATCGGCGATGGCCGCGTTGCACACCAGCGCGTCAAGCCGTCCAAACTGGCCCAACACCTCGGCGATTCCCGTGGCGACTTGCGTCTCATCCGCCACATCCATGGTGATGAACCAGGCGTTCTCCCCCAGCGTCTTGGCGACCTTGGAGCCGCGCTCACGATCCAGGTCAGTCAGCACCACCTGCCAGCCTTCACAGATCAGCCAGGTGGCAATCCCCAGGCCGATACCCCGCGCGGCGCCTGTCACCAGAGCTACCCGGCCATGAGTGCCGCCGTGCGGCGTTGCCAGCTCGATCACAAGGCGGCCAACCCACGGGCCAGATCGGCTTGCAGGTCAGCCACGTCCTCCAGACCCACCGCGACGCGGATCAGGCTGTCGCGGATGCCCGCTGCTTCACGCTCCTGGGGCGTCAGGCGACCGTGGGAGGTGGTGCTTGGGTGAGTGATGGTGGTTTTGCTGTCACCCAGGTTGGCGGTGATGGAAATCAACCGGGTGGCGTCGATGAAGCGCCATGCGCCCTCCTTGCCCCCTTTGACCTCGAAGCTCACCACCGCACCGAAACCGCGCTGCTGACGCGCGGCCAGGTCATGTTGCGGATGGCTCTTGAGGCCGGCGTAGTGCACTTTCTCGATGCCATCCTGCTGCTCCAGCCACTCAGCCAGCAGTTGGGCGTTGGCGCAATGGGCTTTCATACGCAGGCCCAGGGTTTCCAGGCCTTTGAGGAAGATCCAGGCGTTGAACGGACTCAAGGTCGGCCCGGCGGTGCGCAGGAAGCCCACCACTTCTTTCATCTGCTCGCCACGACCGGCCACCACGCCGCCCATGCAACGACCCTGGCCGTCGATGAACTTGGTCGCCGAATGCACCACCACGTCGGCACCCAGCTTCAGTGGCTGTTGCAACGCCGGCGTGCAGAAGCAGTTATCGACCACCAGCATGGCGCCCTTGGCGTGGGCGATTTCCGCCAACGCGGCGATGTCCACCAGCTCGGCCAGGGGGTTGGACGGCGATTCGACAAACAGCATCTTGGTATTGGGCTTGATTGCCGCATCCCAACCGGACAAGTCCGCCAGGGGCACGTAATCGACTTCCACGCCGAAACGCTTGAAGTACTTTTCGAACAGGCTGATGGTCGAGCCGAAGACACTGCGCGACACCAGCACGTGGTCGCCAGCGCTGCAAAAGCTCATGACCACGGCCATGATCGCCGCCATGCCGGTGGCGGTGGCCACAGCCTGCTCGGCACCTTCCAGAGCAGCGAGGCGCTCTTCGAAAGCCCGCACGGTGGGGTTGGTGTAGCGCGAGTAGACGTTGCCCGGCACCTCGCCGGCAAACCGTGCCGCCGCATCGGCAGCGGTACGGAACACGTAGCTGGACGTGAAGAACATCGGATCGCCATGCTCGGCTTCCGGCGTGCGGTGCTGACCGGCGCGGACCGCCAGGGTATCGAACGCTACACCCTCAAGGTCGCTGTCCAGCCGACCGGCATCCCAATCCTGACTCATGCTGTCGCTCCTGTAGTCATTAAACGCAAACCGGCCCCTCAGGGCCGGCTTGTCACTCAGTTGTTGTACAGATCGATGATCGCGCTGACCGCCTGGGTCTTGGCCTTGGACGCATCGTTACGAGCGTTCTCGATCTTGTTCAGGTAGGCCTCATCGACGTCACCGGTTACGTACTTGCCGTCAAACACTGCGCAGTCGAATTGCTCGATCTTGATCTTGCCACCACCCACCGCTTCTATCAGGTCCGGCAGGTCCTGATAGATCAGCCAGTCGGCGCCGATCAGGTCGGCCACTTCCTGGGTAGTGCGATTGTGGGCGATCAGCTCGTGGGCGCTCGGCATGTCGATGCCGTAGACGTTCGGATAACGCACGGCCGGCGCCGCCGAGCAGAAGTATACGTTCTTGGCACCGGCTTCACGGGCCATCTGGATGATCTGCTTGCACGTGGTTCCGCGCACGATGGAGTCATCCACCAGCATCACGTTCTTGCCGCGAAATTCCAGTTCGATGGCGTTGAGCTTCTGGCGTACCGATTTTTTCCGTGCAGCCTGGCCGGGCATGATGAAGGTACGGCCGATGTAACGGTTCTTCACGAAGCCTTCGCGGAACTTGACGCCCAGGTGGTTCGCCAGCTCCAGGGCCGCGGTGCGGCTGGTGTCCGGGATCGGGATGACCACGTCGATGTCGTGGTCCGGCCGCTCGCGCAAGATCTTGTCGGCCAGTTTCTCGCCCATGCGCAGGCGGGCCTTATAGACCGAGATGCCGTCGATGATCGAGTCCGGGCGCGCCAGGTAAACGTGCTCGAAGATGCACGGAGTCAGGCTCGGGTTGGTCGCGCACTGACGGGTGAACAACTTGCCGTCTTCGGTGATGTAGACCGCTTCGCCCGGGGCCAGGTCGCGAATCAGGGTGAAACCCAGCACGTCCAGGGACACGCTTTCCGAGGCGATCATGTACTCGACGCCTTCGTCGGTGTGACGCTGGCCGAACACGATCGGGCGGATGCCATGGGGGTCGCGGAAACCGACGATGCCGTAACCGGTGATCATCGCCACGACCGAGTAGCCGCCGACGCAGCGGTTATGCACGTCGGTCACAGCGGCGAACACGTCTTCTTCGGTAGGCTGCAGCTTGCCGCGCTGGGCCAGTTCATGGGCGAAGACGTTGAGCATCACTTCCGAGTCGGAGTTGGTATTGACGTGGCGCAGGTCCGATTCGTAGATCTCCTTGGCCAACTGCTCGACGTTGGTCAGGTTGCCGTTGTGCGCCAACGTGATGCCGTACGGCGAGTTGACGTAGAACGGCTGGGCTTCGGCCGAAGTCGAGCTGCCCGCTGTTGGGTAGCGCACATGGCCAATGCCCATGTGACCAACCAGGCGCTGCATGTGACGCTGATGGAACACGTCACGCACCAGCCCGTTGTCCTTGCGCAGGAATAACCGGCCGTCATGGCTGGTCACGATACCGGCAGCGTCCTGGCCGCGGTGCTGGAGCACGGTTAGCGCGTCATACAGCGCCTGATTGACGTTCGACTTACCGACGATACCGACGATGCCACACATGCGACACAACCCCTACTTAATGGATCTGAACTGAACAACACTCACTGCGGCGTTTTGGCCATCGGCAAGAGTTGTTCCTTGAACGGTATTTCAGCGGGTACGCTGATACCGCTGGCAAGCCACTGACTGCTCCAACCCAGGATCAGGTTCTTGGACCAGTCTGCGACCAATAGAAATTGTGGCACGAGCCGGGACTCCTGCCACCACGTATCCTGCTGTACCGGCCCCAGGCTCAATAGCCCGACAGCCACGACCACCAGCAACGCGCCACGCGCCGCGCCGAAGGCCATGCCCAGGAACCGGTCCGTCCCGGAAAGCCCGGTGACGCGAATCAGTTCGCCGATCAGGTAGTTGATCATTGCGCCGACCAGCAAGGTGGCGATAAACAAGATGGCACAGCCCGCGATCACGCGGGCCGACGGAGTTTCAATGTATCCGGCGAGGTACTGGGACAACGAACCACCAAACATCCAGGCTACGACCCCCGCGATGATCCAGGTCAGCAGCGAGAGGGCTTCCTTGACGAAGCCGCGGCTCAGACTGATCAATGCGGAGATGGCGACGATTGCAACGATCGCCCAGTCAACCCAGGTAAATGGCACGGTGCAGCCTACAGACGGATAAGGCGGCGCATTTTAGCAGAGGCCAGAGCTGTCGGTAAGCTGCGATTGTCAGTGTGATTCAAATCAGGCAAACCGCCGTCAACCGCGCTCAGGCTGAAAACGCACCACAAAACCCTTGAGGTTCTGCTGGCGGCTGAGCAGGTCCCTCAGCCGATCAGCCTCGGCACGCTCGATCAGCGGCCCCACAAATACGCGATTCTTGCCATCGGCGGTGCGGATATAGGCGTTGTAGCCCTGGCTGCGCAGGGTTTTCTGAAGTTTTTCGGCACTCTCACGATTGCTCAGGCTGGCCAACTGAACGGACCAACTGACCGACAGACCGTTGGCGTCCACGCGGCTTTGCGTGGTATCCGGCTTGGCCGGGGCTGGGGTAATCGGTTGGGTCGGGGCCGGCTTGGCCACCGGTGCTGCCGGGGCTGGAGCGACTGCCGGCTTGCTCGGAGCCGGCGCTGCCGTGGCGGGTGCCGCCGGCGCAGGCTCGATCGGCAGGGAAGGCGCAGGTTGCTCGGCCAGCTCCTCGTCGCTCGGAACGGGTTCCTGGGGTAGCGCTTCAGGTTCAGGCACCAGCACCGGCTCGACCTGCACGGGCGCGACAGACGGCGCCTGGGGGGCAGCCGGAGCGTCGACCGTAACCTGGCGCTGCTCATCCTGACGAGAAAACAGCATCGGCAGGAAAATCACCGCCAAGGCCACCAATACCAGGGCCCCCACCATGCGCTGCTTGTACGCTTTATCCAGCAATGCCATCTGCAGCTTCCTCCGTGGAGCGCCGGGCCAGCCATTGAAGGGCCTCGGCAACACAAAAAAATGATCCGAACAGCAGGATCTCATCGTCGACCGTCGCCAGGGCGCACTGCCCTTCCAGCGCCGCGGCCACGCTGTCATAAGTCTCTACGCAAGCGCCGCGACGCTGCAAGACTTCCCGTAGCTCGGCAGCCGGGCGCGAGCGCGGTGAATCCAGCGGTGCTACCGCCCAATGCTGGACACTAGCACCCAACGCATCGACAACGCCATCCAGATCCTTGTCGCCAAGCAGCCCAAATACCGCCAGGCGGCGCCCGGCTACCGGCCGCCGCGCCAAGCGCTCGGCCAGATACTGCGCCGCATGAGGGTTGTGGCCGACATCAAGCAACAGATTCAGGCGTTTGCCGTGCCAATCGAACTGGCGGCGATCGAGACGACCGACGACGCGAGTCGCTTGCAACGCTTCGATAATTTGCCCGGCATGCCATGGCAGGTCCAGCAACAGGTAGGCCTGGAGCGCCAGCGCGGCGTTCTCCATCGGCAGCTCCAGCAGCGGCAAATCGCGCAACTCCACCGGATTGCCCCGGGCGTCACTGCCCCGCCATTGCCAATGTTGCTCAGTCATTGCCAGGTCGAAATCCCGCCCGCGCAAAAAGAACGGGCAGCTCAACTCGCGGACCTTGTCCAGCAACGGTTGAGGGGGATTGAGGTCACCACAGAGCGCAGGCGCGCCCGGGCGGAAGATGCCGGCTTTCTCGAAGGCGACGGACTCGCGGGTGTCACCCAGATAATCGGTATGGTCCACACCGATGCTGGTGACCAGCGCAACGTCCGCATCCACCAGATTGACAGCATCGAGCCGGCCACCCAGGCCGACTTCAAGCACCACGGCATCAAGACCGGCACCCGCGAACAGCCAGAACGCCGCCAGGGTGCCCATCTCGAAATAGGTAAGGGAAATCTCGCCCCGCCCGGCTTCCACCGCAGCAAAGGCTTCGCACAACTCGGCGTCAGAGGCTTCGACGCCGTTGATCTGCACCCGCTCGTTGTAGCGCAACAGGTGCGGCGAACTGTAGACACCTACGCTCAACCCCTGGGCCCGCAACAGCGAGGCCACGAAGGCGCAGGTCGAACCCTTGCCATTGGTGCCGGTAACGGTGATGACCCGGGGCGCCGGCTTGGCCAGTCCCATGCGGGACATTACCGCTTGCGAGCGCTCCAGCCCCATGTCGATGGCTGACGGATGCAACTGCTCAAGGTAGGCAAGCCAATCGCCCAGGGTACGTTGGGTCATATGTTCGCTGGCACCGGCGGAACCACGATCGGCTCGATGGGGGCGGCGACGAATTTCGGGGTCGGCAGGCCCATCAGTTGCGCCAGCAGATTGCCCAGACGCGGACGCAACTCCTGGCGGTGGATGATCATGTCGATGGCGCCGTGCTCCAGCAGGAACTCACTGCGCTGGAAGCCTTCCGGCAATTTTTCGCGCACGGTCTGCTCGATAACGCGCGGGCCGGCAAAACCGATCAGCGCCTTCGGCTCGCCAACGATCACATCGCCCAGCATCGCCAGGCTGGCGGAAACGCCGCCGTAGACCGGGTCGGTCAACACCGAGATGAACGGAATGCCTTCTTCACGCAGACGCGCCAGCACCGCGGAGGTCTTGGCCATTTGCATCAGGGAGATCAGCGCTTCCTGCATACGCGCACCACCGGAAGCGGCAAAGCAGATCATCGGGCAACGGTTTTCCAGGGCATGGTTGGCGGCACGCACGAAGCGCTCGCCGACGATGGCCCCCATGGAGCCCCCCATGAAGGAGAACTCGAAGGCCGAAACCACCACCGGCATGCCCAGCAGGGTGCCGCTCATGGACACCAGGGCGTCTTTTTCGCCGGTCTGCTTCTGGGCCGCGGCCAGGCGATCCTTGTACTTCTTGCCGTCGCGGAATTTCAGGCGGTCCACCGGCTCCAGGTCGGCACCCAGCTCAACACGGCCTTCGGCGTCCAGGAAGATGTCGATACGGGCACGCGCACCGATGCGCATGTGATGGTTGCACTTGGGGCAAACGTCCAGGGTCTTTTCCAGCTCGGGGCGGTACAGCACCGCTTCGCAGGATGGACATTTGTGCCACAGACCTTCAGGCACCGAGCTTTTTTTCACCTCGGAACGCATGATCGAAGGGATCAGTTTGTCTACCAACCAGTTGCTCATGCTTTCTTTCTCCAGTACCGGTGACCCGAACGCTCTGGTTCGCGGTCCCGCGTATGCCCTTGAGCTAAATTCATTGTGCGGCGAGGGTCGAGGGACCACCACGATCAGCGCGAAGCATGACCTGCGTGCAGCCCAACCTCCTCAGCCATCCCGGCAACCGCGGCACCGCGGCTACCACTACGCTATCGGCCCACCCGGAGGCGGCGCCTGCCTGCTTTGTACAGTGCTGGTATGGACGGCGGCAGTCTGCCAGCCGTCACATTGACTACTGGCTGCTGCGTACAGCGGCCATGAACGCACGAATCCTGGCCGGATCCTTGATGCCCTTGCTTTGCTCTACCCCACCGCTGACATCGACCGCGTAAGGGCGAACCTGACGGATGGCTTCGGCCACGTTTTGCGCCGTCAACCCACCGGCGAGGATAATCGGTTTGCTCAGGCCCTGGGGCACCAGCGACCAGTCGAATGCTTCACCGGTCCCACCGGGAACGCCTTCCACATAGGTGTCCAGCAGTATGCCACTGGCACCGGCAAAGGCATCGCAACTGGCCGCGATGTCATCATCGGCCTTGACCCGCAACGCCTTGATGTACGGACGATGCCAGCCCTCGCAATCGGCGGGCGTCTCGTCCCCGTGAAACTGCAACAGGGCCAACGGCACCGCGTCGAGTATCTCGCCCAGCTCGCAACGACTGGCGTTGACGAACAGGCCGACGGGGGTTACGAACGGAGGCAAGGCCCGGATGATCGCCCTCGCCTGCTGCACCGTCACCGCGCGAGGGCTCTTGGCATAAAACACCAGCCCGATGGCATCGGCACCAGCCTCCACCGCCGCCAGCGCGTCCTCGACGCGGGTGATCCCGCAAATCTTGCTGCGAACGGCCGGCATGTCGTCAAAACCTCAGGCAAATCCGTGAAAGTCCCGGATGGTAGCAAATGCTGCGCAGGGCGTCAGCCGTCGAGTTCCGAGAAGCCCGTGAGGAAATGTGGCCCGATGTAACGCTGTGGCAGCTCGAATTCATCGTGGTATTCGACCTGCACCAGGTATAGGCCAAACGGGTGCGCCGTCACGCCGCCGGAACGCCGGATGCGGCTTTCAAGCACTTCCTTGATCCACTCCACCGGCCGCTCACCGGCACCGATGGTCATCAGCACCCCCGCGATGTTGCGCACCATGTGATGCAGGAAGGCGCTGGCGCGGATATCGAGCACGATCATTTTGCCGTGGCGGGTCACCCGCAGGTGATGCAGCTCTTTGATCGGTGACTTGGCCTGGCACTGGCCGGCGCGAAAGGCACTGAAATCATGAACACCGACCAGGTACTGCGCGGCTTCAGCCATGCGCTCGACGTCCAGCGGACGGTGGTTCCAGGTGATTTCTTCGTTCAGATGCGCGGGGCGGATCTGGTCGTTGTAGATCACGTAGCGATAACGCCGGGCGATGGCCTTGAAGCGTGCATGGAAATGCGCCGGCATTGCCTTGGCCCAGCTGACACTGACGTCGTGAGGCAAGTTGATGTTGGCCCCCATGACCCAGGCCTTCATCGAACGCTCGACCTGGGTGTCGAAATGCACCACCTGGCCGCAGGCGTGCACGCCGGCATCGGTACGGCCGGCACAATGCAGCGACACGGGCGAATCAGCGACTTTGGACAGTGCATTTTCGAGGGTTTCCTGCACCGTCGCCACACCGGAGGCCTGGCGCTGCCAGCCGCGATAGCGCGAGCCTTTATATTCAACGCCCAGGGCGATCCGGAAAAAGCCGTCGGCCGCCATTTCGGCGGCCGGGTTGTCTATGTTTGCCAAGGAATTACAGCCTGCTGAAGTACGCAAAGGCGGGCATTATAAGGCCGACGGGATGGGATGCCAGTCCAACCGGTGGTCATGTGTTGAATGTACTGGCGCCATCGCGAGCAGGCTCGCTCCCACAAGGGATCTGTGCTGGGCGCAGGATTTGTGAATACTCGAGAACCTCTGTGGGAGCGAGCCTGCTCGCGATGAGGCCCGCCAGCCAACCTAAACTCCAGCCCAAACAAAAACGGCAGCCTCACCGGCTGCCGCTTTTGTTTACCCGATCACCTCAGGCCAGGCGCGACAACATTTCCTGCGCCTCGCTCTTCTGCGTGGCATCGCCTTCGCTGAGGACTTCGCCGAGGATATCCCGGGCACCATCGTTGTCACCCATGTCGATGTAGGCCTGGGCCAGATCGAGCTTGGTCGCCACTTCATCGGTACCGCTGAGGAAGTCGAAATCCGGCTCATCGTCGGCACTGGCCAACGCGTCTTCGGCAGTGAAAGTCGGCTGAGCGAGGCTGTCGGACAGGCGCTCAAGCTCGGCATTGACATCGTCCAGTTCGGACTCGAAGGCGTCCTTGGGTTTGTCTTGCACGTCCATTTCATCGGCCAGGGACAGGTCGAAATCTTCCGGCAGCTCAAGGTCGTCAGACGGGGTGTCGGCCACCGCAGGGGTTTGGACGGCAGGCTCATCCAGGCCCTTGAGGTCGTCATCCAGGTCCAGCAGGAAGTCTTCGTCGGCCAGGGCCGGCGTCGGCGCCGGGGCGTCGGCACCCAGGTCAAGGTCGAACTCCGACAGGTCATCCAGGCTTTCATTGGCCTCGGTCTGCTGCTTGAGCAACGATTCGAAGTCCAGGTCATCATCGGATGGGAATGCATCCAGCTCGACGACAGGCTCTGGCTCAGGCGTTGCCGGTGCGGCTTCCAGATCCTCAAGGCTCAGGTCGAAGGCGCTGTCGAGCTCCTCATCGGTGGGCGGCGTGTCTTCCAGCAAATCCTTGACGTACTGGGCGTCCAACTCGGCAGCGACTGCCGCTGCGGCCAGACCGGCAGTGGTGGCGACCACCATGGCCGGGAAACGGCTTTTGAGCTGTTCGACCTGGGCATAGTTTTCGCCGTTGGCCACCAGTTGGCGCTCTTGGGCAACAAAAGCATCGCGGTCGCCCTGCTGACCGTAGACTTCCATCAGTTTCAGGCGCAGGTCGCTGCGCTGAGGCTCGGCCTTGATGCCCTGCTCAAGCAGATCGGCCGCCTGATTCAAACGACCACGATCAATGTGGGACTGGGCCTGACCCAGCACATCGTCGGAACGCTCGGCAGCCGGAGCCACCAATGGCGCGGCGATCGGCGGCGTGACGATCACGGGCGCAATCACCGGGGCTGGCTTGGGCGCTGGCGCGGGAGCGGGTTTTGGTTCGAGCTTTACGCTTGGCGGTGGAACTTCAATGCCCTCGAAGCTGCTCGGGGGCAGATCGAGCTCCGGGGAAAAATCAGCCTCCTCCTCGAGGGCTCGGGCCATGCGCAAGTGCTTCTCGGCTTCCTGTTGCGCCTTGCGGCGACGGGCCAGCAACAGCAGCAACAACAGCAGGATCAACGCGCCACCGCCAACCAGACCCAACAGGATCGGATTGGTCAGCAGATCGTTGTACTTTTGTTCGCTGGACGCTGCCGGAGCTGGCTCCACGGGAGTCGCGGGCGGCGTCGCTTCAGGCGCGGGCGCAGGAGCTTGTGCCGTTGGGTCCGGCGTCAATTCTGCCGACATCGCCGGGGCCGACTCATCGAGCGGCGGTACGGCGACACCATCAGCCTGCATTTTGGCCAGCTGATTGTTCTTCAGCTCGATCAGGCGCTGCAGCTTGTCCAGTTGGCTCTGCAGATCCGCCATGCGGCTTTTGAGCTCTTCATTGTCGCGGCGAGCCGAATCGAGGCTTTCCTGGGTGACCGCGAGCTGATTGCTCAGGGCTTGGGCATCGCCGGCAGCGCCTTTGGCGCCGGCCTTCGCGGCCTCGGCGGAGACCAGACTCAGATTATCGCGACCGGCCGCCTGGGCCGGTGCAGCTTGACTGCCACCACGCTTGGTACCGTCCAACTGCTGCTGGCCGGAACGCGCAACACCCCGACGCCCCTGGCGCCAGGCGGCATTCTGCGCAGCCACTTCGGCGATAGCCTGGGGTTGCGGCAACGCGGTGCTTTGCACCGGGTCCGGCAGACGCAATACCTTGCCGGTCTTGAGCAGATTGATGTTGCCGTTGATGAATGCGTCCGGGTTCAACGCCTGGATCGCCAGCATGGTTTGCTGGATCGACCCGCCGTTGCGCACCTTGGCGGCAATTTCCCAAAGTGTATCGCGCGGCGTGGTGGTGTATTGGGAAGGCTTGGTGGCGCCCGTCACCGGCGTGGAGACGACCTGGGACGGCTTCGTCCGGGCGGCGTCAGCCGCCTGAGGGGAGAATTTGGAAGGGTCGATCAACACGCTGTAGTCGCGCAACAGGCGGCCATTGGGCCACATCACCTGCACCAGGAACTTGACCATCGGCTCCGACAGCGGCTGACTGGAAGTCACCCGCAGGACGCTCTTGCCATTGGCATTGATTACCGGGGTGAAGGTCAGGTCATTGAGAAACGCCTGGCGGTCGATTCCGGCCTTGGCAAACTCCTCGGGCGAGGCCAGGCTCGGCACGACTTCGGCGGCGGTCAATTGCTGGACGTCGAGCAGCTCGATCTCGGCGACCAGAGGCTGGTTCGGCGGCGACTTCAGGGTCAATTCCCCGAGCCCGAGTGCTTGCGCCATACCGGAGGACAGCGCCGAGGCGGCCGCTATTGCTAACACCAGTTTGCGAACTTGAACCATAGCCTCTTCCTTTGTTTGAACATTCCTCGGCCAGCGAGAAGGTGTTGATGCCGCTGCCGTAAGGCATTGCGCGCCCCCCCCGAAGCAACGGCGCGCGCGATCGTTTCACTCATGCTCGGGGAAAGCCCCGAGAGGGAGGTTCGCCTTCAGCACTCTGGCCAAGCATAGCGCCCAGCTAGAATCATTCGACAAATTGTTGCCAAGTATCTTTTACAGCAGGTCTTTTATCAACAACTCAGCCACTTGCACAGCATTGAGCGCCGCGCCCTTGCGTACGTTATCTGACGTCAGCCACATATTTAGTTCCGCCGGGTCATCGATCCCCCCGCGCACACGTCCAACGTAGACTACATCCTGCCCTACCGCATCGCCCACCGGGGTCGGGTAATCGCCCGCCTCCACCAGCTCGATGCCGGGTGCCGCCTCCAAGGCTGCGTTGACTTTCGCCAGGTCGACGGCGCTGGCTGCCTGCACAGTCACGCTAAAGCTATCGCCAAAAAACACCGGGGCTTGAATGCAAGTGACGGAAATCTTTAACGAAGGCTGTTCCAGCACCTGACGCAATTCACGCACCAGACGCTTTTCCAGCAGCGTGTGGCCCTGCTCGTCCGGGGTACCCACCTGAGCCAGCAGGTTGAACGCCATTTGCCGATCGAAAAATTTCGGCTCGAGGGGACGTGCATTGAGCAACTCGGCAGTCTGACGGGCCAGCTCACTGACGGCGGCACGGCCCTGAGCGGACACAGCGAGACTGGCGGTCAGGCTGATACGCTGCAACGCCAGACATTGGCGCAGCGGCGCCAGCACCACGGCCAGCGCGGTCGCCGACGCACTGGGACTGCTGACTTGAAACGGCTTGCTCAGACCCGCCAGCAACCCGCCGTTGGCTTCCGGCACGATCTGCGGCGCCTGCTCAGGCGGCAGGGCGCCGGACAGATCAATCAACGCGCAACCGGCCGCCGTGGCACGGGGGGCGAAGCTCAGGGTCACCGCCGGGCCGGCGGCAAAAAACACCAGTTGGACTTTGCCGAAATCAAATTCGTCGACTTCGCGCACCCGCACATTTTTGCCGCGAAACATCACCGAGCTTCCCGCCGACTCGCTGCTGGCCAGCAGGTGCAGGTTGCCGATCGGGAAGTCACGCTCTTCGAGAATCTGGACAAGGGTTTCGCCGACAGTACCGGTGGCGCCGATCACGGCAATATCAAAGGACTGGCTCATGGGTCTACCTCAGGTAAAACGTGGGGAGCGGCACTTTACCGGGTGGGGGGTATGCAGGCAATTGGCAGGGGAGTTTGCAGTGGTTGTACTGGCCCCATCGCGAGCAAGCTCGCTCCCACAGGTGTTGTGGCCACTGAAGATCCACTGTGGGAGCGAGCCTGCTCGCGATGGCGATGTCACGGACGACACCGTTCCCATAAAAAAACCCGCACCTCTCACAAGGCACGGGTTCTTTCACAGCAGTGACCGATCAACGCTCGAGCAGAATCCGCAGCATGCGACGCAGCGGTTCGGCCGCGCCCCACAGCAACTGGTCGCCGACGGTGAAAGCACCGACGAATTGCGAGCCCATGTTCAGCTTGCGCAGACGACCCACCGGTACGTTCAAGGTGCCGGTGACCTTGGTCGGGCTCAGCTCCTGCATGCTGATTTCGCGGTTGTTCGGCACCAGCTTGACCCAAGGGTTGTGCTGGCTGATCAGCCCTTCGATGTCGGCGATCGGCACGTCTTTGTTCAACTTGATGGTCAGCGCCTGGCTGTGGCAGCGCATGGCACCGATACGCACGCAGATGCCGTCCACCGGGATCGGGCTCTTGAAGCGACCGAGGATCTTGTTGGTTTCGGCCTGGGCCTTCCACTCTTCACGGCTCTGGCCGTTCGGCAGTTCCTTGTCGATCCACGGGATCAGGCTGCCGGCCAACGGCACGCCGAAGTTCTCGGTCGGGTACGCATCGCTGCGCATCGCCTCGGCGACCTTGCGATCGATGTCCAGGATGGCGCTGGCCGGGTTGGCCAGGTCATCGGCGACAGCGGCGTGGGTCGCACCCATTTGCTTGATCAGTTCACGCATGTTCTGCGCGCCGGCCCCCGAGGCCGCCTGATAGGTCATGGCACTCATCCACTCCACCAGACCGGCCTCGAACAGGCCGCCCAGGCCCATCAGCATCAGGCTTACGGTGCAGTTGCCGCCAATGTAGTTCTTGGTGCCCGCGTCCAGTTGCTGGTCGATGACCTTGCGGTTCACCGGGTCGAGAATGATCACGGCGTCGTCCTGCATGCGCAGGCTGGAGGCGGCGTCGATCCAGTAACCCTGCCAGCCGGCTTCACGCAGTTTCGGGAAGACTTCGCTGGTGTAGTCGCCACCCTGACAGGTCAGGATCACATCAAGGGTCTTGAGCTCGTCAATGCTGTAGGCATCCTTGAGCGCACCGGTGTCCTTGCCCACGGACGGGCCCTGGCCACCGACATTGGAGGTGGTGAAAAACACCGGTTCAATGAGATCGAAATCCTGCTCTTCCAGCATTCGCTGCATGAGCACGGAACCGACCATGCCGCGCCAACCGATCAGACCTACACGTTTCATCGCAACTACACCTATACAAAAGTGGGCCACCGTCGAAGCGGTGGGCCGCAAAGATTACAGATTACGCAACGCGGCGACTACTGCATCGCCCATTTGCTGCGTACCGACTTTGGTGCAACCGGTCGACCAGATGTCGCCCGTGCGCAAACCTTGATCCAATACCACACTGACCGCCTTCTCGATGGCATCAGCCGCGTCATTGAGACTGAAGCTGTAGCGCAGCATCATCGACACCGACAGGATGGTTGCCAACGGGTTGGCAATGCCCTGCCCGGCAATGTCCGGCGCCGAACCGTGGCATGGCTCGTACATGCCTTTGTTGTTGACATCCAGGGAGGCCGACGGCAGCATGCCGATGGAGCCGGTGAGCATCGAGGCTTCATCGGACAGGATGTCACCGAACATATTGTCGGTGACGATCACGTCGAACTGCTTGGGCGCGCGCACCAGTTGCATGGCGGCGTTGTCGACGTACATGTGGCTCAGTTCGATGTCCGGGTAATCCTTGGCCACCTGCTCGACCACTTCGCGCCACAGCTGGCTGGAAGCCAGGACGTTGGCCTTGTCCACCGAGCACAGTTTTTTGCCGCGCACCCGTGCCATATCAAAACCGACCCGGGCGATACGGCGGATTTCGCTCTCGCTGTACGGCAAGGTGTCGTAGGCCTGACGCTCGCCATTATCCAGCTCACGGGTGCCGCGCGGGGCGCCGAAGTAGATACCGCCGGTCAGTTCACGGACGATGAGGATGTCCAGGCCCGAAACGATTTCCGGCTTCAGGCTCGAAGCGTCGGCCAGTTGCGGGTAGAGGATTGCCGGACGCAGATTGCCGAACAGGCCCAGTTGCGCACGGATCTTCAGCAGGCCGCGCTCAGGACGGATGTCGCGTTCGATCTTGTCCCATTTCGGGCCGCCCACGGCGCCCAGCAGTACGGCATCGGCGGCACGCGCACGATCCAGGGTTTCATCGGCCAGGGGGACGCCATGCTTGTCGATCGCAGCGCCGCCGATCACATCGTGGCTGAGTTCAAAGCCCAGGCCGTACTTGTCGTTCGCCAGTTCCAGGACCTTGACCGCTTCGGCCATGATTTCCGGGCCAATACCGTCGCCTGGGAGAATCAGAATCTGCTTGCTCATGTTTTCCTCGTTTGCTCTGTCGGCCCGCGCTTGGACTGGCCGGAAAAAGTGCTATCGCTCGGCCCACAGCACCAGTACGTCTGTACTGAACGAACCATCGGCCTCAATCTCAAAATATTCACGCACCTCAACACCCATCGATCGCTGCAGCTCACGGATCGCCCCACGCATCACTTCGGGGGTGCGCATGCGCTCGACCCACGACTGGTACTCCAGGCGCAGACGCTGGCGCGTGGTGCTGCGGGTATGCAACCCCGCCTCGCTGACCTGGCGCAACCACTCGCCGGCCGAATAATCGCGAACATGGCTGGTGTCACGCAGCACCTCAACGCTTTGCAGGTACGTGTCCAACAACGGCATGCCGGGTGACAGGACATCAATGAACGCCGCCACTCCACCCGGCTTGAGCACCCGGCGCACTTCCCGCAGCGCCAAGCCCAGGTCGCTCCAATGATGCGCCGAATAGCGGCTGAACACGAAGTCGAACTCAGCGTTAGCGAACGGCAGGCGTTCGGCGGCGCCGCACACCGTGGTGATGTTACTCAGACCACGATCCGCTGCCGCCGTAGCTACAACGTCAAGCATTGGCTGGGACAGGTCGTAGGCCACCACTTCACCGGCCAGCGGCGCCACATGGAAACTCACGTGCCCAGCGCCGCAGCCCAGGTCCAGCACACGGGCCTCGCCGCGCCCGGCAAGCTCAGCCTGCAGCAGGGCGAACTCAGTGCCCTGGGCGTGCACGGCACTGCTCAGATAGGCCGAAGCCTGTTCACCGAATTGCTTTTGTACGACCTGACTGTGGGCGGTGCTGGTCATGGGATGTCCTTATGGTTTTTTATTGCCTGGGCGGACCCCATCGCGAGCAAGCTCGCTCCCACAGGGGATTTATGGTGTTCACAAAACACCTGTGGGAGCGAGCTTGCTCGCGAAGGGGCCAGCACTGACGACATCAATCTCAGATCAATCAAGCATCCCGAAACAACCAAGGCTGGCTCGCCCGGTGCTTGGCCTCGAACGTGGCAATCGCCTCGCCGTCCTGCAAGGTCAGGCCGATGTCGTCCAGACCGTTGAGCAGGCAGTGCTTACGGAATGCATCGATCTCGAAACGCAACACCTTGCCGTCAGGACGGGTCACGGTCTGGGCCGCCAGGTCGATCTGCAGTTGATAGCCGGGGTTGGCCTCGACCTGCTGGAACAACTCATCGACTTCAGCGTCGCTCAGGATGATCGGCAACAAGCCGTTCTTGAAGCTGTTGTTGAAGAAGATGTCGGCGTAGCTCGGCGCAATGATGCTGCGAAAGCCGTACTCTTCAAGGGCCCATGGCGCGTGTTCGCGACTGGAGCCGCAGCCGAAGTTTTCGCGGGCCAGCAACACGCTGGCGCCTTGGTAACGTTCGGCGTTGAGGACGAAATCCTTGTTCAACGGGCGCTTGGAGTTGTCCTGGTACGGCTGACCCACATCCAGGTAGCGCCACTCGTCAAACAGGTTCGGGCCGAAGCCGGTGCGCTTGATCGACTTCAAAAACTGCTTGGGGATGATCTGGTCGGTGTCGACGTTGGCACGATCCAAAGGCGCGACAAGACCAGTGTGCTGGGTAAAAGCTTTCATGCTGCGCTCCTTCAGATCAATTCACGGACGTCGACGAAACGGCCGTTGACGGCGGCGGCGGCGGCCATGGCCGGGCTGACCAGATGCGTACGGCCACCGGCGCCCTGACGGCCTTCGAAGTTACGGTTGGAGGTGGAGGCGCAATGCTCGCCCGACTCCAAACGGTCCGGGTTCATCGCCAGGCACATCGAACACCCAGGCTCACGCCATTCGAAACCGGCCTCGAGGAAAATCTTGTCCAGACCTTCGGCTTCGGCCTGGGCCTTCACCAGGCCCGAGCCTGGCACCACGATGGCCTGCTTGATGGTCGAGGCGACTTTGCGGCCCTTGGCGATCACCGCCGCTGCGCGCAGGTCTTCGATCCGCGAGTTGGTGCAGGAGCCAATGAACACACGGTCCAGCTGAATGTCGGTGATCGCCTGGTTGGCGCTCAAACCCATGTATTTCAGGGCGCGGACGATGGAGTCTCGCTTGACCAGATCCATCTCCTGGGCAGGATCGGGCACGTTCTGGTCCACAGCCAGGACCATTTCCGGGGAAGTGCCCCAGCTGACTTGCGGCTTGATTTGCGTCGCGTCGAGTTCGACCACGGTGTCGAACTTCGCGTCGGCGTCGGAAACCAGGTCTTTCCAGGCTTGCACCGCCATGTCCCACTCGGCGCCCTTGGGGGCGAACGGACGGCCCTTGACGTACTCCACGGTTTTTTCATCGGCGGCCACCAGCCCGACACGAGCGCCGGCTTCGATGGACATGTTGCAGATGGTCATGCGCCCTTCCACGGACAAATCGCGGATGGCGCTGCCGGCGAACTCGATGGCATGGCCGTTACCACCGGCGGTGCCGATCTTGCCGATCACGGCCAGGACGATGTCCTTGGCAGTCACGCCAAACGGCAGCTTGCCCTCGACGCGCACCAGCATGTTTTTCATTTTCTTGGCGACCAGGCACTGGGTAGCGAGCACGTGCTCGACCTCGGAGGTGCCGATGCCGTGGGCCAAGGCGCCAAACGCACCATGGGTGGAAGTATGGGAGTCGCCGCAGACCACGGTCATGCCGGGCAAGGTCGCGCCCTGCTCCGGGCCAATGACGTGGACGATACCCTGGCGCACGTCATTCATCTTGAATTCAACGATGCCGTATTCGTCACAGTTATCGTCAAGGGTCTGAACCTGCAAGCGCGACACCTGATCGGCAATGGCTTCGATGCCGCCCTTGCGCTCCGGCGTGGTCGGTACGTTGTGGTCCGGGGTCGCGATATTGGCATCGATGCGCCACGGCTTGCGCCCGGCCAGACGCAGGCCTTCGAAGGCTTGCGGCGAAGTCACTTCATGGATGATGTGACGGTCGATGTAGATCAGCGCCGAACCATCGTCGCGCTGCTTGACCAAATGCGAATCCCAGAGCTTGTCGTAGAGCGTTTTGCCGGCCATCAGACGGTTCCTCATCAGCTTGTTTCTATGCCCCGGGTCTTGAGTGAATCAATAACCCCTTGGCTTGTGAGGCTGATCTTATGAGGCTACATTAAATAACTCAAATTCATATTTTTCATGCTTTGCATAACCATTTGGAATTCGACCAGGACGACCATGGACCTCGCCAGCCTTAACGCCTTTATCGCCATCGCCGAGACCGGCAGTTTCTCCGGCGCCGGTGAACGCCTGCACCTGACCCAGCCGGCCATCAGCAAGCGTATCGCCGGGCTGGAGCAACAGCTCAAAGTGCGCCTGTTCGATCGGCTCGGTCGAGAAGTCGGCCTGACCGAGGCTGGACGAGCCCTTCTGCCACGGGCCTATCAGATTCTGAACGTGCTGGATGACACCCGCCGCGCCCTGACCAACCTGACCGGTGAAGTGACCGGACGCCTGACGCTCGCCACCAGCCACCACATCGGCCTGCATCGGCTGCCACCTCTATTGAGGGAGTTCACCCGACGCTACCCTGAGGTGGCGCTGGATATTCAGTTCCTCGATTCGGAAGTGGCCTACGAAGAAATTCTCCACGGCCGGGCGGAGCTGGCGGTCATCACCCTGGCCCCGGAACCGCACACGCTGGTACGCGCCACGCCGGTGTGGGACGACCCCCTGGATTTCGTGGTGGCGCCGGAACACGCGCTGTTGGACAACGGCCCGGTCAGCCTGGCAGACATCGCCTTGCATCCGGCGGTTTTCCCCGGCGGCAATACCTTTACCCACCACATTGTTCAACGCCTGTTCGAAGCCCAGGGCCTGACGCCGAACATCGCCATGAGCACGAATTATCTGGAAACCATAAAAATGATGGTCTCCATCGGCCTGGCCTGGAGCGTCCTGCCGCGCACCATGCTCGATGAACAGGTGGCACGCATTCCTTTGCCGGGCATACAGCTCAGTCGCCAGCTAGGCTATATCTTGCACACCGAACGGACGCTGTCGAATGCTGCACGGGCTTTCATGTCCTTACTGGACGCACAAATCGATCTGCCAGGGAAAAGGGCATAGGTTGTGCTACTCCTATAGAGCCGAAACGCCTGCGCTCAACGCCCAAAATTGCCCAAGGCTCGCGAGATAATGCCCAAGTCCGCTGACCAGTTCCCGCCCCTGCCGCGCATTCAGGCGCTAGACCCGAAACGGTCCGAGCAAAGCTGGGACAGTGCCCCACAGTTGCTGGCCGCCCTGAACGGCGCGCGCCTGGGAGCCTGGTCGTGGGACATTGATACCGGGCGGATCAGTTGGTCACGGGGCACCCAGGCGCTGTTCGGCTTCGATCCGCGCCAGCCATTGCCGGCGGATGTGGACTATCTGGACCTGTTACTCCCCCAAGACCGAGCAAAGGCCATCCGCGCCTTTCATGCGGCTGTGGCCGGTGCGCCGCTGGAACAGGCCATGCACCATCGCATCGTCTGGCCCGACGGCAGCCTGCACTGGCTGGAAATCAACGGCAGCGTATTACCCGACAAACACGGCCGCCCGCGGATGATCGGAGTAATCCGGGAGATCACGCACCAGCGCGAACGGGAGCAGGCACTGCGCAACTCGGAAAAACGCTTCGCCACGCTCTTTCACCTATGTCCGAATATGGTGTTGCTGACCCGCCAGGAAGACGGGCTGATCATCGAGGCCAACCAGTATTTCGAAAGTCTGTTTGGCTGGCCGCTGCACGACATCATCGGCCGCACGACGCTGGAACTGGGCCTATGGGTCGACCCCGGACAGCGGGCAAAACTGGTGGAGATCATCAAGGCCAACGGCGAAATGGCGAGCATGGAGGTGGAACTGCAGGCCAGCAATGGTCAGATCCACAGCGGCCTGCTCAGCGCCCAGAAGGTCGAGCTGGAAGGCCAACCTTATCTGCTGAGCACCTTCCTCGATACCACCGAACGCAAACTCGCCGAACAGGCCCTCAAGGACAGCCAGGAACGCCTTGATCTGGCCCTCGATTCGGCGCAACTGGGCACCTGGGACTGGCATATTCCCAGCGGCATGCTCTACGGCTCGGCCCGGGCGGCGCAGTTGCATGGCCTGGAGCCCAAGCCGTTCCACGAGTCGTTCGATGCGTTTTTCGAAGGGGTGCCCGATGACGAGCGCAACAACATGCGCAACGCCTACCGCAGCCTGCGGGAAGGCCCGGCGGGGAATTATCAACTGACCTACCGCGTACAAATGCCGGACGGCAGCGCCCGATACCTGGAAAGCCGCGCACGTCTCTATCGCAATGACGACGGCAGCCCGCTGCGCATGGCCGGTACCTTGCTGGACATCACTGACCAGGTAGAACGCGAACAGAGCCTGGCGGCGTCGGAAGAAAAATTCGCCACCCTGTTCCAGGTCAGCCCCGACCCGATCTGCGTAACTCATCAGGATAGTGGCCGGTTCCTCGAAATCAATTCCAGCTTCACCCAGACCTTCGGCTGGTCAGCCACCGACGTGATCGGCCTGAGCGCCGACGAAATCGGCCTGTGGGACGCCTCGGGGAGCAGCCTGCAACGCATCGAAAGGGTGATACGCGAGCGCTCCCTGAACAACGTGGCCGTCGTCGTCCACCATAAAAACGGCCAGCCGCTGACATGCGTGATTTCAAGTCGCCAGATCAACGTCGGCAACCAGCCCTGCATTGTCACCACCCTGCGGGATATCTCCCAGCAGCAGCGCTCTGAAGCGGCCCTCAAGGCCAGCGAGGAGAAATTCGCCAAGGCTTTCCATTCCAGCCCTGACGCCATCACCATCACCGAACGCGACAGCGGCCGCTACCTCGAAGTCAATGACGGCTTCTGCCGCCTGACCGGCTACCGCGCCGACGAAGTGATCGGGCATACGGTCTACGAGGTCGGTATCTGGGCCGAAGAAAAACAACGCATGGCGCTACTGGCCGAACTGGAGCTCAAGGGCCGGGTGCATCACCAGGAAATGCTCGGGCGCAATAAACGCGGAGAGATCCTCACGGTGGAGGTCTCGGTCGAACCCATCATGCTCAATGAAACGGCCTGTCTGCTGCTGACCGCCCGGGACGTGAGCCTGTTGCGCAATGCCGAAGCACAGATCCGCCACCTGGCCTATCACGATCCGCTGACCAACCTGCCCAACCGCGCCTTACTGATGGATCGGCTGAGCCAGCAGATCGCCTTGCTCAAGCGCCATAACCTGCGGGGCGCCCTGCTGTTTCTGGACCTGGACCACTTCAAGCACATCAACGACTCCCTGGGCCACCCGGTGGGCGACACGGTGCTGAAAATCATCACCGCACGCCTGGAAGCCAGCGTGCGCCTGGAAGACACCGTGGCGAGGCTGGGCGGCGACGAATTCGTGGTGCTGCTCAGCGGCCTGGAAGGCACCCGCAGCGCAGTCAGCCAACAGGTACAGAACCTGGCCGACACTCTGCGCGAATTACTGTCGGAGCCGATGTTTCTCGATGGCCAACGGTTGCAAGTCACGCCGAGCATCGGCATGGCGCTGATTCCCGACCATGGCTCCACCCCCACCGACCTGCTCAAGCGCGCCGACATTGCGCTGTACCGCGCCAAGGATTCGGGGCGCAACACCTCGCAGATGTTCCACACCACCATGCAAAAAGCCGCCAGCGAACGGCTGCGCATGGAAACCGACCTGCGCCAGGCCTTGGCTCGCGGGGAGTTCAGCGTACATTTCCAACCTCAGGTCGACGCCCGGGACAACCGCATCATCGGCGCCGAAACGCTGGTGCGCTGGCATCACCCCGAATTGGGCGCCCAATCACCGAATGAATTCATCAAAGTGCTGGAGGACAGCGGGCTGATCCTGGAAGTTGGCACCTGGATTCTCGATGAAGCCTGCAACGGCTTCAAACAACTGATCGCCAAGGGCAAGATCGATCCGCTGCAATTCAGCCTGTGCGTGAATATCAGCCCACGGCAGTTCCGCCAGAGCGACTTCGTCGAGCGCATCGAAAGCTGCCTCGCCACCTATGGCCTGCCTTACGCCATGCTCAAGCTGGAAATCACCGAGGGCATCGTGATCCAGAACCTGGACGACACCATCGCCAAGATGCGTCGCCTGAAAAAATTGGGGGTGAGCTTCGCCATGGACGATTTCGGGACCGGTTATTCGTCGCTGACCTACCTCAAACGTCTGCCGGTGGACACCTTGAAAATCGATCAGTCATTCGTGCGCGACGCCACCAGCGACCCCAACGATACCGAAATCATCCGCGCCATCGTCGCCATGGCCCGCAGCCTTGAGCTGGAGGTGATCGCCGAAGGGGTCGAGACCCCGGAACAACTGAGTTTCCTGCAGGGGCTGGGTTGCCATTTGTACCAGGGCTACCTGCACAGTCGGCCGTTGCCGCTAGACGCGTTTGAGCGACTGTTGCCCTGACAAAGGAGCCCGCAATGAGGGCTCCACAAATGAAAAAGGGCGCCAATGGCGCCCTTCTTCATTAGTTGCGATGCATCAGTTTTGCAGCGCGGGTTGTTGCTGCGCCCCGTTGATCGGGATGCGCTTGGCTTTCGCCTCTTCCGGGATCACTCGCAACAGGTCGATGCTCAACAGACCGTTGCTCAGGCCGGCGGATTTGATCTCGATATGATCGGCCAACCGGAAGGACAGCTTGAACGCACGCTGGGCGATACCCTGGTGCAGGTAGGTCACGCTGTCGTTGCTCGCTTCGCGCTTACCACCGCTGATGGTCAGCACACCTTTTTCCACTTGCAGGTCCAGGTCGTCTTCCTGGAACCCGGCGGCGGCAACCACGATGCGATACTCGTCATCGCCATGTTTTTCCACGTTGTAGGGTGGATAGCTACTGCCCGGTTCGTTGCGCAAGGCGGTTTCGAACAGGTCGTTGAAACGGTCGAAGCCCACCGAGGAACGGAACAGAGGGGCCAGGGAAAATGCAGTACTCATGATTCAAATCTCCTGAAAAGTTCAGCAAGTTTTTTTGTCTCCGCGACCCGAATTCGGCATCGCGTAATCCCTATCTAGGGACCGCCAAAAACTTTTCAAGAGGTTGTTTTGAAATTTTTTTCAGGCCGCTTCGGTGCGCTGCACGCCGAGCAAATGGCCTACCGCGTCCAGGTCGGTTTCCCGGCGCAGGGCGGTAAACAGCTCCACCGCTTCGGGATAATTGCGAGTCAGCATCGCCAGCCACTGCTTCAACCGGCCGGGCGCCTGGCGTGGGGTCAATTGCTCGACCACCTGCACCCAGAAGTCCTGGAGCATCGGTTGCAACTCTGCCCAGGACAGCTCGATCACCTCTTCACCGGCCCTGGCCGCAGCGATCTGCCGGGCCAAATCAGGACGGGAAACGAGTCCGCGGCCGAGCATGATGTCTTCCACACCACTGATCTCGCGGCACCGGCGCCAGTCTTCAACGCTCCAGATATCGCCGTTGGCGAATACCGGGACCTTGACCACCTCCTGAACCCGTGGGATCCACTCCCAGTGGGCCGGTGGTTTATAGCCGTCGGTCTTGGTCCGCGCATGCACCACAATGTGCGCCGCGCCACCTTCGGCCAATGCCGTGGCACAGACCAACGCCCCATCCGGGCTGTCGAAACCCAGGCGCATCTTGGCGGTAACGGGAATGTGCCTGGGCACCGCGCGGCGCACGTGCTCGACAATTTCGTTGAGCAGCTCCGGCTCTTTGAGCAACACCGCCCCACCCCGTGATTTATTCACAGTCTTGGCCGGACAGCCGAAGTTCAGGTCGATAACCTGCGAACCCAGCTCGCAGGCCAATGCGGCGTTTTCCGCCAGGCACACCGGATCGGAACCCAGCAATTGCACCCGCAGCGGTACGCCGGCAGCGGTCCGGGCACCGGTCAGCAGCTCAGGGGCAAGCTTGTGGAAATAGGCCGGTGTGAGCAGACGGTCATTGATACGAATGAACTCGGTCACGCACCAGTCGATACCGCCAACACGGGTCAGAACGTCCCGCAGGATGTTGTCAACCAACCCCTCCATGGGCGCCAGGGCAATTTGCATGGAAAAACACACTCAACGAAAAACGTGCGGCAGTTTACCGGATTTTGCCCACCACATCGGAATTCACCACCAATCCCCTGTGGGAGTTGAGCTTGCTCGCGATAGCGCTGGGTCAGCTTGCATTGATACCGAATGTGCGGCCGTCATCGCGAGCAAGTTCGGCTCCCACACTGGATCCCGCGTGTTCACAGATTCTGCATCCACCACAGTTCCCTGTGGGAGCGAGCTTGCTCGCGATAGCGCTGGGTCAGTCTATGAGAATGCCGGATGTCATCAGCGCAGGACCATAACCCTCGATGAACTCCGGTGGCATGCGCTTGGGCCTGCCAGTGGACAGTTCGATGCAAACAAAGGTGGTCTGGGCGCGCAGCAACGTGGTGTTGTCACTGGGGCGAATCAGCTGGAAATGCCGATTCATCTTCAATCGCTGATCCCAGTCGACGATCCAGGTAGCCAGTTGCAGCTCGTCACCTTCGTAGGCCGCCGCCAGGTAATCGATCTCATGACGCACAACCGCCATGGCCCGGTCCAGCCGCCGATACTCCACCAGATCCAGCCCCAGGCGCTGGGAATGGCGCCAGGCACAGCGCTCAAGCCAGGTGACGTATACCGCGTTATTGGCGTGGCCCAGCCCGTCGATGTCTTCGGCATTTACTTGAAGATCAATAATGAACGGCGTTGCCCGATCCCAGCCCATGCCCCTCTCCCGGTCGAATTTGGTGGGGGCCAGTGTAACGGATCCGAGCTTGACCGCCATCGCGGCCAAGCCTTGCTCCCACAGATCAAGCCGATTGCCGTGCTTGCAGACTGCGCCCGGCCAGCAGGGATAACACGCCATCAATGACGCGAGGATCGGCCAGCACCCGCTGGTGGCCGCCCTGCGGCAAGCGCAGCAAGCGGCTGTCGAACCAGGCTTCGTGAATCAGTTGCGATTCCTTGACCGAAACGAAGGTGTCGTCCTCGGCATGGACAATCAGCCCGGGCACGTCCAGCTGGTAATGGGCGACATCCATCCTCGAAGCCGGCATGCCCACATCGTTTTCCACTTGGCGAATGAAGGCCGATCGCGCCTTGGGCGGCAGCCCCATCATCCGGGCGAACCCACGCAGCACGCCAAGAATGCGCGCAGGCGCTGCAATGCTGACCAGAGTCTCGGTCCGCAACCCCAGCTGAACCGCGAGCATGGCACTGGCACCACCCATGGAATGCCCAACCACGGCTTGCAGCGGCGGTAACTCCGCCGCGGCTTCGAGCATGGCCCTGGCGAACAGCAGGACATTGGCCTCGCGTCCAGGTGAACGACCATGGGCCGGGCCGTCCAGCGCCACCACCGTGTAGCCAGCACCTACCAGCGCCGTGATCAGCGCGGCAAATTGCGTGGGTCGCCCTTCCCAGCCATGCATCAACAAGACAGTCGGGCCTTTGCCCCAGCGCAAGGCGGACAGACCGAAGCGTAAGGTGATGCGCTCGGAGGTCGCCAGCAATGGCAACTCCCAATCCCTTGGCGGCAAGTCCCGGGGACGCATGAACAGCGATCGCATCTTCTTCGCCACCAGGCCCGGGGCCACCCATCCCAGCGTGCCATTGACGCCACGAATCCAGCTAAACCTGTTCATCGCTCATCTCCAGGGCTTGCGCCTTAGCTCATCGCACCGCCGACTTGGCAGCGCGCAGCAACCGATCCGATAACTCTCCCGGGCCCAACGCTCGTGCCAAGGCCAGGCCGCCGACCATCAGGGCAATGTCCGCCAAGGCCTTGTCGGCGTCTTCCGGGCTGGCCGCCAACTGCGCAACCATCAGCTCAATATGCTCATTGAGCACCTCACGAAACTCATCCGGCAGCCGCCCGAGCTCGCCGACCGATGCCGGGATCGGGCAGGCCAGATCGGTGGTATCACGGTGCTTGCGCGACAGGTAGAACGCCGCCGCCAGGGTTCGCCGCTCCTCACCGGTCAGCTCGGCATCCATCTCGGCGATCAGACCGCGACGCTGGCTGAGCAGTTGCTTGAATGCCTCCAGCATCAAGGCATCCTTGCTTTCGAAGTGGGCATAGAAGCCGCCCACTGTCAGCCCGGCGGCGCCCATCACCTCGCCGACACTCGGCTCGGCCGGCCCCCGCTGAATCAGCGCAGCACTGGCGGCCTTGAGTATGCGTTCGCGGGTTTGCGCTTTTTTATCGCTCATCGTTACCTCCGAATATTACGACTGAAATATTATCTATGTAATAATTTTCCGCAAGCGGAAATTTTGACCGCTGGTCAGAAGCATCGTTAAAGGAATTGAAGATTGGCCGAACGCCAGACAAACAAAAGGGCCATTCAAGAATTGAATGACCCTTATAAAATCCCGCAGAGCGGGTAATCGTGGCGTCCCCTAGGGGACTCGAACCCCTGTTACCGCCGTGAAAGGGCGGTGTCCTAGGCCACTAGACGAAGGGGACACAAACCTTCTAACTTGATCAGCGCTGAGAACTGATCGATTCAAGGTCGGTGTGGCCAAACCTTGAACCTGTAATTGGTGGAGCTAGACGGGATCGAACCGTCGACCTCTTGCATGCCATGCAAGCGCTCTCCCAGCTGAGCTATAGCCCCGGATTTTTCGCCTCGCGGCGGAGCGACATCTTGCAACATCGCTTCTGTAAAACTGGCGTCCCCTAGGGGACTCGAACCCCTGTTACCGCCGTGAAAGGGCGGTGTCCTAGGCCACTAGACGAAGGGGACGCAAACCCTTCTATACAACTGATCAACGCTGAGTGTTGATCGCTTCAAGACCGGTGTGGCCAGGCCTTGAAGTGTAAATTGGTGGAGCTAGACGGGATCGAACCGTCGACCTCTTGCATGCCATGCAAGCGCTCTCCCAGCTGAGCTATAGCCCCTCATCGCTGAGGACGGGGCGAATCTTAAGGGCGTATCCGAGGGCTGTCAAATTTATTTTCAACAAATTTGAAAGTTTTTTGCCGGGATAACAATCACTTACCGACAAACCCCGGAAAACCGGGGTATGTCCTGCCTCATCGAGCACTCAGGCAATCGCGCCCAGCAGTTTTTCCCACTCCTTGTTCTCCTTCTTCGACACACCACCGAGCAGATCGATGGCCTGGCGCAGACGGAAACGGGTCAGGTCCGGGCCAAGGATCTCCATGGCATCGAGCACCGACACCGAGCTGGCCTGGCCAGTAATGGCGGCGAACATCAGCGGCATGGCATCACGCAGTTTCAGCTCCAGCGATTCGACCACGGCCTGGATGGTCGCGGTGATGCTGTCCTTTTCCCACTGACGCAGACTTTCGAGCTTCCACAGGATCAGCTGCATCAACTGGCGCACTTGATCACCGGAAAGCTTCTTGGACTCGAACAGCTTCGCATCCGGGGTCACGCCGCCGGCAAAGAAGAAGCCGGCCAGGGGTGCGATCTGGCTGAACGTCTCCACCCTGCCCTGCACATGGGGAGCGATTTTCATCATGTACTCAGGGTTGAATGCCCACTTCTGTACACGCGCAGCAAACTCCTCCACCGGCAGGTCACGCAACCACTGACCGTTGAGCCAGGAGAGTTTCTCGACATCGAAGATCGGACCACCCAGCGACACCCGCGACAGGTCGAAGTGCTCGACCATTTCCTGCAGCGAGAACTTCTCGCGCTCGTCCGGCATCGACCAGCCCATGCGCCCCAGGTAGTTGAGCATCGCCTCAGGCATGAAGCCCATGCGTTCGTAGAAGGTCACCGACGTCGGGTTCTTGCGCTTGGACAGCTTGCTCTTGTCCGGGTTACGCAGCAGTGGCATGTAGCACAGCTGCGGTTGTTCCCAGCCGAAGTATTCGTAGAGCAGGATCAGTTTCGGCGCCGACGGCAGCCACTCTTCACCGCGCAGGACGTGGGTGATGCCCATCAGGTGATCGTCGACCACGTTCGCCAGGAAATACGTCGGCAGGCCGTCGGTCTTCATCAGCACTTGCATGTCCATGCGATCCCACGGGATCTCGACATCGCCGCGCAGCATGTCCGGCACCACGCAGACGCCTTCGGTCGGCACCTTCATGCGGATCACATGGGGCTCACCGGCGGCCAGGCGACGGGCGACTTCTTCCTTGGACAGCAGCAGCGCGCGGCCGTCGTAGCGTGGGGTCTCGCCGCGAGCGATCTGCTCGGCGCGCATCTGGTCCAGCTCTTCGGCGGTACAGAAGCACGGGAAGGCGTGCCCCATGTCTACCAGTTGCTGGCAGTACTGCTGATAGATGTCACCGCGCTCGCTCTGGCGGTAAGGACCGTGCGGGCCGCCAACGTCCGGACCTTCGCTCCAGTCGATGCCCAGCCAGCGCAGGGCGTCGAAGATCTGCTGTTCGGACTCGCGGGTCGAACGCAGCTGGTCGGTGTCCTCGATCCGCAGGATGAACTCACCGCCGTGCTGCTTGGCAAAGCAATAGTTGAACAAAGCGATGTAAGCGGTGCCGACATGGGGATCGCCAGTGGGCGAAGGCGCGATGCGGGTGCGGACGGTGGTCATGGCATGTCTCGGAAAGAATATAAAAGCGAAGATGAAACAGGGGGCGAATGGTAACAGGCGATGGTGGGCGGGCTCCAGTGAGAGGGGGATTTGTGTGGCACCTGTCAGACCGAGGCACCTTCAATCGCGAGCAGGCTCGCTCCCACAGGGAACCAAGTTGTCCGGACTGGACGCGGTCCATTGTGGGAGCGAGCCTGCTCGCGATAAGGCCATTACCGTGGCCACACAACCTCAGACAGTCAGCAACCGCTCGCGCAGCTTGCCAATCTCGTCACGCAACTGCGCAGCCGCTTCAAACTCCAGGTCCCGGGCCAGCTGGTACATTTTTTCTTCCAACTGACGGATACGCTTGCTGATTTCGCTCGGCGAGCGCAGTTCGGCTTCGTAACGGGCGCTCTCTTCGGCGGCCTTGGCCATGCCCTTGCGCTTCTTGCTGCGCGAGCCGGGCACAGTGGCGCCTTCCATGATGTCGGCGACGTCCTTGAACACCCCTTTTGGCGTGATGCCATTGGCCAGGTTGAAGGCAATCTGTTTATCGCGACGACGCTCGGTCTCGCCGATAGCCCGTTCCATGGAACCGGTGATGCGATCGGCATAAAGAATCGCCCGGCCGTTGAGGTTACGCGCCGCCCGACCGATGGTCTGGATCAACGAACGCTCGGAGCGCAGGAAACCTTCCTTGTCGGCGTCCAGAATCGCCACCAGTGACACCTCCGGCATGTCCAGACCTTCGCGCAGCAGGTTGATCCCCACCAGCACGTCGAACGTACCCAGGCGCAGGTCGCGGATGATCTCGACCCGCTCCACCGTGTCGATGTCCGAGTGCAGGTAGCGCACCCGCACACCGTGGTCGGCCAGATAATCAGTCAAGTCTTCGGCCATGCGCTTGGTCAGCGTGGTGACCAGCACCCGCTCCTCCACTGCCACACGCTTGGAGATTTCCGAGAGCAGATCATCGACCTGAGTCAGCGCCGGGCGCACTTCAACCTGCGGATCGACCAGCCCGGTGGGCCGTACCACCTGCTCGACCACCCGGCCGGCATGCTCGGCCTCGTAGTTGCCTGGGGTGGCGGAGACAAAAATCGTCTGCGGACTCACACTTTCCCATTCGTCAAAACGCATCGGCCGGTTATCCAGGGCCGAAGGCAGACGGAAGCCGTATTCCACCAGGGTTTCCTTGCGGGACCGGTCGCCTTTGTACATGGCGCCGACCTGGGGCACGCTGACGTGGGATTCGTCGATCACCAGCAAGGCATCGGCCGGCAGATAGTCATACAACGTAGGCGGTGGCGCGCCCGCCGGGCGACCCGACAGGTAGCGCGAGTAGTTTTCGATGCCGTTGCAGTAACCCAGCTCCAGGATCATCTCCAGGTCGAATCGGGTCCGCTGCTCCAGCCGCTGGGCTTCCACCAGTTTGTTGTTCGACCGCAAGTATTCCAGGCGCTCCTGCAATTCAACCTTGATCCCCTCGATAGCGCCCAGCAGGGTTTCCCGGGGCGTAACGTAGTGGCTCTTGGGGTAGAAGGTGAAACGCGGCAGCTTGCGGATCACCTCGCCGGTCAGCGGATCGAACGCCGAAAGACTCTCCACTTCGTCATCGAACAGCTCGATGCGGATCGCCTCCAGGTCCGATTCCGCCGGGTAGATGTCGATCACGTCGCCACGGACCCGGAACGTTGCCCGGGCGAAATCCATGTCGTTGCGGGTGTATTGCAGGTCCGCCAGGCGGCGCAGCAAGGCTCGCTGGTCGAGCTTGTCGCCACGATCAACGTGCAAGACCATCTTCAGGTACGTTTCCGGGCTACCCAGACCATAGATGCAAGACACCGTGGTGACGATGATCGCGTCCTTGCGTTCGAGCAATGCCTTAGTGGCCGAGAGCCGCATCTGTTCGATGTGATCGTTGATCGAAGCATCCTTCTCGATGAAGGTGTCCGAAGACGGTACGTAGGCTTCGGGTTGGTAGTAGTCGTAATAGGAGACGAAGTACTCCACCGCGTTGTTGGGGAAAAACGCCTTGAACTCGCCATACAGCTGCGCCGCCAGGGTCTTGTTCGGTGCCAGCACCAGGGTCGGGCGCTGCACCTGGGCAATCACGTTGGCGATGCTGAAAGTCTTGCCCGAGCCTGTCACACCGAGCAGCGTCTGGTGCGCCAGTCCGGCCTCGATGCCTTCGACCATCAGGCGAATGGCTTCCGGCTGGTCGCCGGCGGGCTGGAATCGGGTGACTAGCTGGAATTCAGACATAACATAACCTCTGGGTTCACCCCTGTCGGCCAGCCAACAGGAACGAGAAAGACCGAAACGACTGATGTCGCCCGAGGAAAAAACTGGGATGCATACAATGTGGAGGTGAATGCCTTCGCTTTCAAGACGAACGTCCTACACGCCTTGAAGTCTTTGACGCCGCCAGGGGACTAACGGTCGAAAAAAAACGAAAATACTTGCCTTAAAAACCGAATCGCCTGTCGCCGCGCCCGGTGATGGCCTCTATACTAGCTCCCCGTTTGTGCACCGCTCTAGTGCATTCGGCTGGAGCGCTACACGTCCCCTCACACTCCATTCAGAGCCGCGCAATAATGAGCCTGTTTTCCGCTGTCGAATTGGCACCACGCGACCCCATCCTGGGCCTCAACGAAGCATTCAACGCCGACACCCGTACCAATAAGGTCAACTTGGGCGTGGGTGTTTACTGCAACGAAGAGGGGCGCATTCCACTTCTGCGCGCCGTTGTCGAAGCCGAGACGATCCGCGTGGCCCAACACGTTTCCCGTGGTTACCTGCCGATCGACGGCATTGCCGCCTACGACCAGGCGGTCCAGACCCTGCTGTTTGGCAAGGACTCGCCGCTGATCGCCTCCGGCCGCGTCATCACCACCCAGGCCGTGGGCGGCACTGGCGCACTGAAGATCGGCGCCGACTTCCTCAAGCAACTGCTGCCTGACGCCGTCGTGGCCATCAGCGATCCAAGCTGGGAAAACCACCGCGCGCTGTTCGAAACTGCCGGTTTCCCGGTGCAGAACTACCGCTACTACGACGCCGCTACCCATGACGTGAACCGCAACGGCCTGCTGGAAGACCTCAACGCCCTGCCCGACCGCTCGATCGTCGTGCTGCACGCCTGCTGCCATAACCCCACCGGCGTGGACCTGAGCCCGCAAGACTGGAAAAACGTACTGGACGTGGTCAAGGCCAAGAACCACGTTCCATTTTTGGACATGGCTTATCAGGGCTTTGGCGACGGTATCGACGAAGACGCCGCCGCCGTGCGCCTGTTCGCCGAGTCGGGCCTGACTTTCTTTGCGTCCAGCTCGTTCTCCAAATCGTTCTCCCTGTACGGCGAGCGCGTTGGCGCCCTGTCGATCGTCAGCGAATCGAAAGAGGAAAGTGCCCGGGTACTGTCCCAGGTCAAGCGCGTGATCCGCACCAACTACTCCAACCCGCCGACCCACGGCGCCAGTATTGTCGCAGCCGTGCTCAACAGCCCGGAACTGCGGGCCCAATGGGAAGCGGAACTGGCCGAAATGCGTCTGCGGATTCGCGGCATGCGCAACCAGATGGTGGATATGCTGGCTAAAGCCGCTCCGCACCGGGATTTCAGCTTCGTCGCACGCCAGCGCGGGATGTTTTCCTACTCCGGCCTGACCGTTGAACAAGTGACGCGCCTGCGCAACGAGTTCGGCATCTATGCCCTGGACACCGGCCGCATCTGCGTGGCCGCACTGAACCAGAACAACATCGATGCGGTGACCAAGGCGATTGTTCAGGTGATCTGAAGGCCGCCGGGATGAAAAAAGGGAAGCCAAGGCTTCCCTTTTTTTGCGTTCACGCTGACCCCGTGGCGAGGGAGCTTGCTCCCGCTGGGCTGCGAAGCAGCCCTAAAGCCAGCCACCTCGGTGTGTCAGACTGATTGACTCAAGCATTTCCTAGGGCTGCTGCGCAGCCCAGCGGGAGCAAGCTCCCTCGCCACAAAAGCAACTCGTCGAAATTACAGCTCCGTCGCCCGCTGACTCGCAGCATCGTCGTAGATCACATACAACGACTCGGCAATCTGACTCTTGATGGCCTTGGTGCTTTCCAGCCCCAGGACAAAACCCTCGGCCTTGCCACCGGCACGGTTCAATTCGTCAGCGGTGCTGGCCTGGGTGATGGCATCGTAGAGTTTCTCCGCGTGCGGTCCCACGCCCTTGGGCAAGCTGATCTGGGCGGTGCTCATAGGCGCACCTCAGTGTGGTTGCCTGTGTGAAGCGGTAACAGATGATTCATGGCGCAAACCTTTGTTTGGCGAATGGCCGGCAGCGCGTCCAGCCACTTCCGGGGGACCATGGTAGCCCTCTCCTGCCGTTGCGGTAACCGCCAATCGCCGATTAATCGCCAACGGACCTGAGGAATGTGCCGGCCGGCAAGAGAAGCTTGACTTCTCTTTTCCAATCAGTAACATACGCGTCATTCCGCGATAGCTCAGTTGGTAGAGCAAGTGACTGTTAATCACTGGGTCCCTGGTTCGAGTCCAGGTCGTGGAGCCAGACAGCAGCAGATCAAGCCCCTGAATCGAAAGATTCAGGGGCTTTTTTGTGGGCGAAAGAAAGGGCTGATTGATTGAAAAGGCTTGCCGATGTCGCTGGCGGAACAATCAGTCAGGCCCGAACAGGCATCATGGTCTGAATCCTGCTTGAATTTGCCAGGCCCGACCGTCACGTGCACGTCATGAGGACGTCGCAAACTGGCGTTGTCCGCCAACAAACATCTCCATAACAACAAGGACGAAGACATGCCCACGCAACACCCGCACCGCAACAATGATCTGTGTACCTCCAGCAAGGTGTACACCGCGCTGACTGAACTCAAGCACCTGGAAGGCCACCGCAGCGCCAAATTCCTTTCGCTGCTGACGCAACACCTGGTGCGCAAGGGCTTGCTCAACGAGCAGGAAGTGGTGCACATGCTCGATCTGGTCGTCGATTGAGCAGCATCGATTCCTACTATTGAAGCGGTTGATTTTTCCTCCCCCCTGCTGAGTCGTAAGGTAACTCCATCGATTGATGGAGGTTCCCATGCCCAAGGTTCAAATCATGTCTGTCATTGGCAGCGCCGTGCCCACCCCGCTCAGGGAGCGTGGTCTGTTGGCCTGCTGGTATCTGGTGCAGGACGGCGTCACCATCAGCGGTCCGCTGACTTCTCTGCCCGCCGCCCAAGCCCTGTCACAACGTATCGGCCCTTATCTGCTGACGGCCTAGGGCAATCGCACCCGCGGCTTGCTTTCGACGAACAGCGCCCAACACGACATGAACAGCGCGGCGATCAGCGGGCCGATCACAAATCCGTTCAGCCCGAACACCGCCAGCCCGCCCAATGTCGAGACCAGCACCATGTAGTCGGGCATCTTCGTATCCTTGCCCACCAGGATGGGGCGCAGGAAATTGTCCACCAGGCCAATGACGAATATCCCGAACAGGGTCAATACCACGCCCTGCCAGATGGCCCCGGAGAGCAGGAAATACACTGCCACCGGCGCCCAGACCAGGCCCGCGCCCACCGCCGGCAACAGCGACAGAAAGGCCATCAGCACCGCCCAGAGCAACACCGTGGGAATCCCCAGGATCCAGAAAATCAGCCCACCCAATGCCCCTTGGGTGATGGCCACCAGCAGGTTTCCCTTCACCGTTGCCCGCACCACACGGTTGAACTTCAACTGCAGGCGACGTTTCTGGTACTCCGCCAGGGGAACGGCGGTACGGACCTTGCGCACCAGCTCAGGGCCGTCACGCAGGAAAAAGAACAACAGATAAATCATGACGAAGAAGCTCACCAGGAACTGAAACGTGCCCTGGCCGAAGCTGAACGCCTGGGTGGCGAAAAATTCGCTGCCTTGCATCGCACCTTTGACGATCCGCTCTCGCAGCCCGTTCAGGTTACCCAGGCCAAAACGGTCGAGCAGGTTCTGGAAGTAAGGCGGCAAGGCATCCCGGAAGCGGGCCAGGTAATCGGCAATGTCCAACTCTCCGCTTTCCAGGCTCTTGTACAACGCCGCCCCTTCCTGGACCAGCAACGTACTGATGACGATTACCGGCAAGATCGCGATCACCACGCAAATACTCAATGTAAGCAGCGAAGTGAGGTTGCGCTGCCAGCCGAGTTTCAGTTGCAGGCGGCGCTGCATCGGCGCAAAGACGATCCCCAGGATCACTGCCCAGAACACGGCGCCATAAAACGGCAGGAGGATCCAGATGAAAGCGATGGTGACCAGAATCAACATCAGCATCTGGGACTTGTCTTGCAGGGTCTTTCGGTTCATTTCTTTTCCATATCCTTGGCGCGATAAACGTTAGTCAGCCAGGATTCGCCGGAGTGCCTTTCCCTTTGCATCCGGTGTTGATCCAGATCAATTGCACGGTACCCGTCGTGGCGTACTCTCGGCGCTTTTTGCGATCCGACGCTACCATGCCCTTCGTTGCCCCCGAACTGCTCGCCCCCGCCGGCACCCTGAAAAACATGCGTTATGCCTTCGCCTACGGCGCCGACGCGGTGTACGCCGGTCAGCCGCGCTACAGCCTGCGTGTGCGTAACAACGAGTTCGACCACGCCAACCTGGCCTTGGGCATTGGCGAGGCCCAGGCCATGGGCAAGCGCTTCTATGTGGTGGTGAACATCGCGCCCCACAACGCCAAGCTGCGCACCTTCCTCAAAGACCTGGAGCCTGTGATTGCCATGGCACCGGACGCGCTGATCATGTCCGACCCCGGCTTGATCATGCTGGTGCGCCGGCATTTCCCGCAGATGCCGATTCATCTGTCGGTGCAGGCCAACACCGTGAACTGGGCCAGCGTCGAGTTCTGGCAACAGCAGGGCTTGAGCCGCATCATCCTGTCCCGGGAGCTGTCCTTGGAGGAGATCGCCGAAATCCGTGAGCAGGTGCCGGCCATGGAACTGGAAGTGTTCGTTCACGGGGCGCTGTGCATGGCCTATTCCGGACGTTGCCTGCTGTCGGGCTACCTGAACCGGCGCGACGCCAACCAGGGCAGTTGCACCAACGCCTGTCGCTGGAAATATTCGGCGCAACCGGCGCAGGAAAACGCGGTGGGCGATATCGTGCAGACCTGGCCAGCCGAACCGACCCTGGGCCTCGGCGCGCCCACCGACCAGGTGTTCCTGCTTCAGGAAGCGAACCGCCCGGAGGAATCGATGCCGGCCTTCGAGGATGAGCACGGCACCTACATCATGAACGCCAAGGATCTGCGGGCCGTGCAACACGTGGAGCGGCTTGCCCGCATGGGCGTGCATTCCTTGAAGATCGAAGGCCGGACCAAGTCGCACTTTTATTGCGCACGCACCACCCAGGTCTATCGCCGGGCGATCGACGACGCCGTGGCCGGCCGGGAGTTTGACCGCAGCCTGATGACCGATCTCGAATCCCTGGCCCAGCGCGGCTACACCGAGGGTTTTCTACGCCGGCATGTTCATGATGAGTACCAGAACTATCAGAACGGCAGCTCAGTGTCGGAGCGCCAGCAGTTCGTCGGTGAATTGACCGGCCAGCGGCGCGAGCGTCTGGCCGAAGTCCGGGTCAAGAACCGCTTTGGCCTGGGCGATCACATGGAATTGATGACCCCCAAGGGCAACTTTCACTTCGACCTGCATCAACTGCAAAACGTCAACGGCCAGGGCATCGACGTGGCACCGGGAGACGGGCATGTGGTGTACGTGCCGATTCCGGATGCGGTGGATTTGCGGTTTGGGTTGTTGATGCGGGATGTGCGAGAAGCGTAGCACCTGCACGGCCTCCCCAATAATGCAGACACCGCCAAACAATTGTGGGAGCGAGCCTGCTCGCGATAGCGCCTTCACAGTCAACATCGTCATTGACTGATCTACCGCCATCGCGAGCAGGCTCGCTCCCACAAGGTCGTGTTTGCCTGCGTCCGGCAAGAACTGCCGAAGGCTGCGATCCTCCTTTCCCGATAGGGCCCGGTTGCCCAGGCGAAACATCCGGATCGAGCACGAAAGATCGCAGCCTTCGGCAGCTCCTGCTGCACGACTCAGATGCGGAACTGCCCCACCAGTTTGCCCAGGCGTTGGCCCAGATCGGCCAAGCTGCGGGAGGTCTGGGCACCGAGTTGAGTTTCGTCGGCGACGCTGTCCACCGCCACGGCGATCTGGTGCACGCTGCGGTTGATTTCCTCGGCCACGGCGGTCTGTTCTTCAGCAGCGCTGGCGATCTGGGCGTTCATCGAATTGATGGTGCCGATCAACTGCGCCATGGTGTCCAGGGACGCCCCGGCCTCATTGGCCTGCACCGACGTGCCATCGCCCGCTTCGCTGGAGCGGCGCATCGCTTCTACCGCTGCGTGGGTGCCCGACTGCAGACGATCAATCATGCCCTGGATTTCCTGGGTACTTTGCTGAGTCCGACTGGCCAGGGCCCGCACTTCATCAGCCACCACGGCAAAACCGCGGCCCGCTTCCCCGGCGCGAGCGGCCTCGATGGCGGCGTTCAGCGCCAACAGGTTGGTCTGCTCGGCGATCGAACGAATCACCCCCAGCACGCTGACAATCGAAGCCACGTCCTGTTGCAAACTGTCCAGGGACAGGCCGCTGCTGCGAATATCGCTCACCAGTGCATGAATCTGCTGGATACTGCCGGCCACCACACGCTTGGCCGACTGGCCTTCTTCGTCGGTCTGCTGGGCCGCGACAGCGGCACCCTGGGCACTGCGAGCCACTTCCTGGGCGGCCGAAGACATCTCGTTGATCGCCGTGGCGACCTGGTCGGTTTCGTGACGCTGACGCTCCATGGCCTGCTCGGAGCGCTGTGCCTGCTCGGAAACCTGCGCCACCAGCCCAGTCAGCTGCGAGGTCATTTCGGTGATCTGCCGGACCAGACCGTGGATCTTGTCGACAAAACGGTTGAACGAGCCGGCCAGTTGGCCGAGTTCGTCCTGGCTGGTGATCGCCAGGCGGCGAGTCAGGTCGCCCTCGCCCGCCGCGATGTCATCGAGGTTGTCTTTCATCAGGTGCAGCGGCCGCAGGATGGCATTGGCCAGCAACATGCCCACCACCGCAATCACCAGCAATACCACCACAGCAATGCCCACGATGCTCAGCAGAACGCCTTGCAGACGTTCTTGAACCTTGGCCTCAACCAGTGCTACCTGAGCTTCAATGCCGTCCAGGTTGACCGAGCTGCCGACCGCCATGTCCCACTTGGGCAAGTAGTCGGTGTAGCCGAGCTTTGGCACCAGTTCCTTGCTGTTTGGCAGTGGCGAGCTGTATTCCAGATAGTGGGTTCCGTCCTTGGCGACTTTCACCAGGTCACGGTTGACATAGACACCATTGGGATCGCGGTTGTCCTTGAAGTTTTTGCCCACACCGTCGGGGCTGTTGGCCTTGAAGAGACGAACAGTTTCGGAGTCGTAACCGAAGAAATAGCCGTCCTTGCCGTAGGTGACGTTCGACAGCAGCTTGATAGCCTCGGCCCGCGCGGCGTTATCCCCCGGCGCCGACGCGTCGTACAACGGCTTGATGGCAGTAAGCCCCACCGCGACGTAATTCTGCAGGGTGGCCTTGGCGTCGCTGAGCAAGCGCTCGCGGGTTTGCTGAACCTCTTTGCCGGCCTGTTCCTTCAGAATGAAGGCCGTGGTCAGGCTGATAATAGCGGCGGATAGCAATACAGGCAGTATTGCCAAGGACAGAACTTTAGCCTTCAGGCTCAGGCGCATACTGTTCACTCTTATCGGTTTTATGGCGTGGTTAACTGTGTTAACGGCACGGCGCGGGAAAACTGTAGGACAAGGTGAAGGGCTTGCGCCGAGTGGTCAGCTAAAGAGGTGCTGGATTTTGGGGGCCTTATCGCGAGCAGGCTCGCTCTCACATTGGATATTCTGTGAACACCCCTGTGGGAGCGAGCCTGCTCGCGATGAAGGCGACTGGGTCCCGGATTACAACACCATCGCCGCCACCCAGCCAAACACCAGCAGCGGCAAGTTGTAATGGATGAAGGTCGGGACCACGGTGTCCCAGATGTGGTGGTGCTGGCCATCGATGTTCAGCCCGGAGGTCGGGCCCAGGGTCGAGTCCGAAGCGGGCGAGCCGGCATCGCCCAGGGCTCCGGCGGTGCCGACGATGCAAACGATCGCCAGCGGGCTGAAACCCAATTGCAGGCACAGCGGCACGAAGATCGTCGCCAGGATCGGCACCGTGGAGAACGACGAACCGATGCCCATGGTCACCAGCAAGCCCACCAGCAACATCAACAGGGCGCCGATGCCCTTGTTGTGGCCGATCCAGGCCGCCGAGGTTTCCACCAGGCTCTGGACTTCACCTGTTGCCTTCATCACTTCGGCAAAGCCTGAGGCGGCGATCATGATGAAACCGATCATCGCCATCATCTTCATGCCTTCGGTGAACAGGTCGTCGGTTTCGCGCCAACGCACCACCCCCGACACCGAGAAAATCAGGAACCCGACCAGGGCACCGATGATCATCGAATCCAGCAGGAGCTGAATGGCAAACGCCGCCGCGATCGCCAGTCCCGCGACCAACAGGCTCAACGGGTTGTAGCGCACGGTCACCTGTTCGGCCCTGGCGATTGTTTTCAGGTCGTAGATGCGTTTTTTGCGATACGTGAAAAACGCCATGACCAAACCAAACACCATGCCCAGCGCCGGAATGCCCATGGCATGGGTGATGTTGATGTCACTGACGTCCACGCCGCTGCGGGCGACGTTGGCCAGCAGGATCTCGTTGAGGAAGATGTTGCCAAAGCCCACCGGCAGGAACATGTAGGGCGTGATCAAGCCAAAAGTCATGACGCAGGCAATCAACCGGCGGTCCAGCTGCAGCTTGGTCAGTACATAAAGAAGCGGCGGTACCAACAGCGGGATGAAGGCGATGTGGATCGGCAGAATATTCTGGGAGGCAACCGCTACCGTTCCCAGCAAGCCGATCAGGACCCATTTGACCCCCGAGCCACCGGCGACGTCCTGGCGATCCACCATGGCCAGGGCTTTGTCGGCCAGGGCGTGAGCCATGCCGGACTTGGCAATCGCTACGGCGAAAGCACCCAGCAAAGCGTAGGACAACGCCACGGTTGCCCCGCCCCCGAGGCCGGCATTGAACGCCTTGAGCGTGGCGTCGATGCCCAGGCCGCCAGTCAGACCGCCCACCAGAGCGCCGATAATCAGCGCGATCACCACATGCACGCGGGACAGACTGAGCACCAGCATCACGCCAACCGCGGCAATTACTGCATTTATCATCATTACCTCAAAGCATAGCGATGGAGAGCCACCGGACAAAAAGGTCGCGACTTTGCAGGAAGCGGCGAGAAGCTGCAAGGGTCATGCGGCGGGTTTTATATCCGCATGAGAGCGGGAACGCACCGATATCTTGAGTCCAGCCCCAAAACAATGTGGGAGCGAGCCTGCTCGCGATAGCGGTCTGTCAGTTGATATTGAAGTGGCTGACCCGGCGCTATCGCGAGCAGGCTCGCTCCCACCAGAGATCAGCGCTTGGGCAATCCGATCGTGACCTTCAGCCCGCCCCACTCGCTGTCGCCCAGCGCCAGTGTCCCGCCCCAGGTGTCGACGATGTCCCGCACGATGCCCAGCCCCAGACCGTGGCCGTCGGTCTGCTCATCGAGCCGCGTGCCGCGGCTGAAGACTTGATCGCGGCGGTCTGCGGGAATGCCTGGCCCATCGTCTTCCACCGCCAGGCTGAACCCCTCGGCTGTCTCGCTCACGGTCAGGCGCACTTGCGCGTCGGCCCATTTGCAGGCGTTGTCCAGCAGGTTGCCCAGCAGTTCCAACAGATCTTCACGATCCCAGGGCAGGTGCAGGCCGGGCGGCGCGACGTAAGCCAAGTGCAAGTGCTCACCATGGATCATGCTCAACGTGGCCAGCAACGCCGGCAGTTCCGCGTCGCAGTCAAGATGGGCACCGGGCAAGGCATCGCCGGACAGTCGGGCGCGGTTGAGTTCGCGGTTCAGGCGCTGACGGACCTGCTCCAGTTGTTCGAGCAACAGCTTGCGCAGCTCGGGGTAAGGGTCGAGTTTTTCATTCGAGGCCAGGCTTTGCAGCACCGCCAGTGGAGTTTTCAGGGCGTGACCCAGGTTGCCCAGGGCGTTGCGTGAACGTTTGAGGCTGTCCTCGGTATGGGCCAGCAGATGGTTGATCTGCGCCACCAGCGGTTCCAGTTCCCGGGGCACCTGTTCGTCAAGTTGCGAACGCTGCCCGCGCTGCAACTGGGCGATCTGCTCCCGGGCTTTGTCCAGCGGGCGCAAGGCGCGGTGCACCGTGATGCGTTGCAACAACAGAATCAACAGCAACCCCGCCAACCCAAGTCCCAGGCCGATCTGCTGCATGCGCAGGAAGCTGTCCCGCACGGGCGTGTAGTCCTGGGCCACGCTGATGGAAATCGCCTGGCCCAGACGCCGATAGTCGGTGCGCAGGACCAGCAGCTTCTGACCTTCAGGCCCCAATTGCAGGTTGCTGTGCAGCCCCGGATGGTCGAGATGGGGCAACTCCTGGTCCCAAAGGGAGCGGGAGCGCCAATGCGTATCGGCAAAATCGATGCGGAAATAATGCCCGGAAAATGGTCGCAGATAAGCCGGCGACAAGCGTCGCTCATCCAGTTGCAGGCCTTGCGGACCACGCACCAAGGCCACCAGCAGGTTCTCGCTGTCGTTGCGCAGCCCCGCCTCCAGGTACCGCTGCAGACCCAGCTCGAACAACCACAGACTGGTCTGCGCCAGAACCAGGCCGACCACCACCATCACACCGATCAGGCCCAGGCTCAGACGCCGCTGGATCGATCTCACTGCGCCTGCCCGCCGAACAGGTAACCCTGGCCGCGACGGGTTTCGATCACGCTGCGGCCCAGCTTGCGCCGCAAGTGATTGACATGGACTTCCAGTACATTGGAATCGCGCTCGGTTTCACCGTCATACAGGTGTTCGGCGAGATGGCTCTTGGACAGGATTTGCTCGGGATGAAGCATGAAATAGCGCAGCAGGCGAAATTCGGCCGCGGTCAGTTGGATCTCGGTGCCGTCGCGGCTCACACACTGGCGACCTTCATCCAGATGCAACCCGGCCGCCTGGAGCGTCGGCTGGTTGGCCTGGCCATGGGAGCGGCGCAGCAATGCCTGGATCCGCAGGTGCAGCTCTTCGGGATGAAAGGGTTTGGTCAGGTAATCATCGGCCCCGGCCTTGAGGCCTTCGATGCGTTCGGCCCAGGAACCGCGGGCGGTCAGGATCAGCACAGGCGTGCTCAGGCCGCCCGCGCGCCATTGGGCCAACACTTCAAGCCCCGGCACACCCGGCAAGCCGAGATCGAGGATGATCAGGTCATAAGGCTCGCTGCTGCCCTGATAAACCGCGTCGCGGCCATCGGCGAGCCAGTCGACGGCGTAACCCTGCCGCGTCAGCCCGGCCATCACTTCGTCGGCCAGGGGAACATGATCTTCCACCAGAAGCAGGCGCATCAGTCTTCCTCATCTTTGAGTAAACGGCCGGTCGCGGCCTCCAGGTCCAGTTCGCGCACAACGCCGTCGGTAGCCAGCAATTCGACCTCGTAAATATAGACGCCGTGTTTTTCTTCCAGCTCGGCCTCCAGCAGTTTGGCGCCGGGGTGGCGATCCAGCGCCTGTTGCAGCAAATGTTCCAGGGGCAGGATCACGCCCTGCTGCCGCAATTGCAGGGCCTCATCCTGGTCCAGGTCTCGGGCGACGGCCAGTGAACAGAACACCAGCAGCGCCAGCCCCCAACGGCTGCGAGGGCGTAAATTAAGCTTCATTACAGATCCTGATGATTCTTGAGTACCTTGCCGTCAACCGCGTCCAATTCAAGTTCCCAGTCAACGCCCTGGGCATCGCGCAAGTCCACCTGATAGATGTACTTGCCGTATTCTTGTTCCAGCTCGGTATCGGTCAAGGTGGCGCCAGGGTGTTTGGACAAGGCAGTGGCGTTGAGTTTTTCAACCGACAGAATGGTACCAGCGTCCTGCAGCTTTTGGGCTTCGTCGGCCGTGAGATCTCGTGCGCTGGCCAGGCCACTGATGGCCATCAGGGTAACGATGAAAAAGGCAGTCAGGCGGTTCATGGGTTGTCTCCTTTTTTTGTAATCTTCACCGGGGAACTGTATCGGGGCGAACTTAACTGAAACTGAATTGCCATCATTGAACACAGATCAATGTGGGAGCGAGCCTGCTCGCTGCCACAGGGCTGACGCCGTTAAATTATCCGTTGCACCATTCGAGACCGGTATGACCGCCATCCACATCAAGTTCCCTGCCCTGACCCTCAAGGCCGGCCCTCGTGCTCTGGCACGCATTCGCCAGGCTGGCCTGAACGCTGCCGATGTCGGCATTCTGCCGGGCGCCGCTGGTGGCCCCAAGGCCTTGGGCATTCAGGGGCTGGACCTGGCGCTGTTTGGCGAGTGGCTGCCTGCCGCGCCCCGGGAGCGCTCGCTGATCGGTGCTTCGGTGGGTTCCTGGCGCTTCGCCAGCGCCTGCCTGCCGGATGCCGCCGAGGGGATCCGGCGCCTGGGCACCCTGTACAACGAGCAAAGCTTTGCCAAAGGCGTGACCATGGCCGGGGTCAGCCAGAGTTCGCAGCGCATGCTCGATGATCTGCTCCAGGGCCGTGATACGTCGATCCTCGAAAACCCGCATTACCGGCTCAACATCATGGTGGTCAAAAGTCACGGTTTGCTGGCCCAGGATCATCGCGGGCGGCTCGGCCTGGGATTGTCGTCGGTGATCGCCGACAACCTGCGCGGCAGAGCGCGCCTGTCGCGGCATTTCGAACGGCTGATCGTCCACGACCCACGCCGGGCGCCGCCGTTGCACCCGTTGAATGACTTTCCGTCACGCTTCGTCCCACTGGAGGCCGGTAATCTGCGCCAGGCGCTGCTGGCATCCGGCTCGATCCCGATGGTGATGGAGGGCGTGCGCGACCTACCCGGCGCCGGCGTTGGCACCTACCGCGACGGCGGCCTGTTGGACTACCACCTGGACCTGCCCTACAGCGGCGAAGACATCGTGCTGTATCCGCACTTCACCGACCGGGTCATTCCCGGCTGGTTCGACAAGGGCCTGCCATGGCGCCGGGGGAACGTCGAGCGCCTGCAGGACGTGCTGTTACTGGCGCCGTCCCGTGAATACCTGGCGCGCCTGCCCTTCGGCAAGCTGCCGGACCGTAACGACTTCAAGCGTTTCATGGGCGATGACACGAGCCGCCGCAAATACTGGCGCACGGCGATGGACGAAAGCCGCCGGCTCGGTGACGAGTTCCTTGAACTGGCGGCCAACGGTGGGCTGGGCGGGCGTTTGCTGACCCTTTAGTCAGCACGGTCGCGCAACGCCGGAACCAAACTGATAAACTCCGCCGCCTGCCTCGCGACCGCTACCTTAAAGAGCCTGAACCTGTGGAAATTTTCAAAGAATTCACCTTCGAATCCGCCCACCGCCTGCCCCACGTGCCAGACGGTCACAAGTGCGGCCGCCTGCACGGTCACTCGTTCAAAGTGGCGATTCACCTGAGCGGCGACATCGACCCGCACACCGGCTGGATTCGGGACTTCTCGGAGATCAAGGCGATCTTCAAACCGCTCTACGAGCGCCTGGACCACAACTACCTCAACGACATTCCCGGCCTGGAAAACCCCACCAGCGAAGTCCTGGCCAAGTGGATCTGGGAACAGTTGAAGCCATTGTTGCCGGAACTCAGTGCCATTCGCATCCATGAGACCTGCACCAGCGGTTGCATCTACCGCGGCGAGTAAGCGGGCCACAAGGACCTGTGGCATTGGCTTTTTTTGTGTCTATGCTTTTTGGCTCGAACATGCCAAGAGGACGCGACCATGAGCCACTGGCCCCTGGATCACGAATACAACTTCAACGGACACCGCATCCGTTACGCCGTCCACGGCGACGGCCCGCCGCTGGTGTTTGTCCACGGCACGCCCTTCTCTTCCTACGTGTGGCACCGAATCGCCCCGCTGTTCTTCGCCACTCACAAGGTGCATTACTTTGACCTGCTGGGTTACGGCCAATCCGCACAACCGGACGCCGACGTTTCCCTCGGTGTGCAAAACCAGTTGCTCGCGCAGTTGCTGGAACACTGGGGCCTGGATTGCCCGGACGTGGTGGCCCACGATTTTGGTGGCGCAACCGCCCTGCGCACGCACCTGCTCAACGGCAAGCACTACCGCAGCCTGACCCTGATCGATCCGGTGGCGCTGTCGCCCTGGGGTTCACCTTTTGTCCAGCATGTGCGCCAGTACGAAGCGGCGTTCAGCGGCCTGCCCGATTACATTCAGCGGGCCATCGTACCGACCTATATCCGGGGTGCGATCAACAGGCAGATCCCCGATGAAGAACTGGCGCCGTACGTGCAGCCCTGGCTTGGCGAGACCGGCCAGGCCGCGCTCTATCGGCAGATCGCGCAGATGGACGAACGCTATACCCGCGAGGTCGAACCGCTGTATGCAACCGTGCGCTGCCCGACGCAGATCCTTTGGGGAGAAGACGATCAGTGGATCCCCATCGAACGCGGTCGGGCGTTGCAACGGATGATACCGGGCGCACAGTTTCATCCCGTTCCCAATGCAGGGCATTTGGTCCAGGAAGACGCGCCGGAGGCCATCGTCGCGGCGGTGTTGCGGTTTCTAGCGCTGCTCTCTCCCACCTGAAGAAACCGCATAGGCAGTGGAAACTGTGTTCCAACTTGAACCACCGCCGCACCGCTTTCGTTCTCTTCACTTACCCAATCCCACGGATTGGCTATAAATAACCTCGCGATCACTCGCTTGGCACGGGCGCTGCACGCTTGCGACATCTTCCTCCTGCGCAAGGACCTCCACATGACTCAAAACGATCCGGGCAACGACTATCCCTTGAGCGAAGTCCCGATGCATGCCCGCAAGGGCCTGGCCTCCACGGCCATGGTGCTGCTGGGCTTCACCTTTTTCACCGCCACGATGTTTGCCGGTGGCAAGCTGGGGGTAGCGTTCGGTTTTGCCGAAATGCTCACGGTCATCGTGATCGGCAATCTGCTGTTGGGCCTGTATGCCGCCGGCCTGGGTTATATCGCCTTCAAGAGCGGGCTCAATTCGGTGCTGATGGGTCGCTTCTGTTTCGGTGAGGTGGGCAGCAAGCTCAGCGACTTGATCCTGGGTTTCACCCAGATCGGCTGGTACGCCTGGGGCACGGCGACGGCGGCGGTGGTACTGGGCAAGTATTTTCATTTGAACGAAGGCACCGTGCTGGGGCTGATGGTGCTGTTCGGCCTGGGGTTCTGCGTCACCGCCTACATCGGTTATCGCGGGCTCGAGATCCTGTCGTACATCGCCGTGCCAGCCATGATGTTGTTGCTGATGTTGTCGATGTGGGTCGCGACGGTAAAGGTCGGTGGCCTGGATGGGTTGCTGGCGGTGGTGCCGACGGGCAGCCTCGATTGGTCCACCGCCATCACGCTGGTGTTCGGCACGTTCGTCAGCGGTGCCACCCAGGCGACCAACTGGACGCGGTTTTCCCGCTCGGCGAAGATCGCGGTGCTGGCAAGCCTGATCGGCTTTTTCATCGGCAACGGCCTGATGGTATTGATCGGCGCCTACGGAGCCATCGTCTATCAGCAGCCGGACGTAGTGGAAGTTCTGCTGTTGCAAGGCTTCGCCATGGCGGCGATGGCAATGCTGCTGCTCAACATCTGGAGCACCCAGGACAACACCATCTATAACTTTGCCGTGGCCGGCTGCAATCTGCTGCGCACCCGTCGGCGCAAAACCGTGACCCTGGGCGGCGCGGCGATCGGCACACTGCTGGCCCTGCTGGGCATGTACGATCTGCTGGTGCCTTACCTGATTTTGCTGGGCACGGTGATCCCGCCGATTGGTGGAGTGATCATGGCCGATTTCTTCTTCCGCTGGCGCGGACGCTATCCGCGTCTGGCCCAAGCGCAGCTGCCGGCCTTCAACTGGCCGGGGCTGTTTGCGTACGGCGCAGGCACCCTCGCGGCGTTCACTTCGCCTTGGGTTGCGCCACTGGTAGGAATCGCCACCGGCGCGCTAACGTATGTGATATTGATCGGCCTATTGGGAATTCGCGCCACCGATACCCCCCTCCAAGATCTTTGAGAAGGACTCGCTTGATGCACATCATCAACGCCCGCCTGCGCAACCGCGAAGGCTTGCATGAACTGCACCTGGAAAACGGCCTGATCGCCAGCATTGCACGCCAGACCGAAGCCCCGAGCCTCGGCCCGCAAGACCTCGACGCCGGCGGTAATCTGGTGGTGCCGCCGTTCGTCGAACCGCACATTCATCTGGATGCCACCCTCACCGCCGGCGAACCCCGCTGGAACATGAGCGGGACGCTGTTCGAGGGCATCGAGTGCTGGGGCGAGCGCAAGGCCACCATCACCCAGGAAGACACCAAGACCCGCGCCAAAAAAACCATCCAGGCATTGGCCGCCCATGGCATCCAGCATGTGCGCACCCATGTCGACGTCACCGATCCTGACCTCACCGCCCTCAAAGCCATGCTTGAAGTGCGTGAGGAAAGTCGTCACCTGATCGACCTGCAGATCGTCGCGTTTCCCCAGGAAGGCATCGAGTCCTACCGCAACGGCCGCGAACTGATGGAGGAAGCAATTCGAATGGGTGCCGACGTGGTGGGCGGCATTCCGCATTTCGAGTACACCCGGGATCAAGGCGTAAGCTCGGTGAAATTCCTGATGGACCTGGCCGAGCGCACCGGTTGCCTGGTGGACGTGCATTGCGACGAGACCGACGACCCGCACTCGCGCTTTCTCGAAGTGCTGGCCGAAGAAGCCCGCAGCCGCGACATGGGCGCCCGCGTCACCGCCAGCCACACCACGGCCATGGGCTCCTATGACAATGCCTACTGCGCCAAGCTGTTTCGCCTGCTCGGGCACTCGGGCATCAGCTTCGTTTCCTGTCCCACCGAAAGCATCCACCTGCAAGGACGTTTCGATAACTTCCCTAAACGCCGCGGCGTCACCCGGGTCAATGAACTGCTCGAAGCGGGGATGAACGTGTGCTTCGGCCAGGACTCCATCGTCGACCCGTGGTACCCCCTGGGCAACGGCAATATCCTGCGGGTGCTGGAAGCCGGCCTGCACATCTGCCACATGCTGGGTTACCGCAACCTGCAAAGCGCCCTGGACCTGGTCACCGACAACAGCGCCAAGGCCATGGCCCTGGGCGAGCGCTACGGCCTGGAAACCGGGCGCCCGGCGAATCTGCTGATCCTCTCGGCCGACAGTGACTACGAAGTGATCCGTAGCCAGGGCCTACCGCTTTACTCCATTCGCAATGGCGAAGTGCTGATGAAGCGGCAGATGCCGATGGTGGAGTTTGCGGTTCAGCCAGGCTGAGGTCATCGCGATAGCGGTGGTTCAGTTGCATTGATGCTGGATGTGCCTGCGTCATCGCGAGCAGGCTCGCTCCCACAGTGGAGCGGCGCCGAACGCGCATTTTTGTGCCCGCTGAAGATCGAATGTGGGAGCGAGCCTGCTCGCGATGGCGTCATTGACTGCGGCGCAGATCGTCTATGACACAGACCGCGCAACACCAAACAATCTGACCCGCAGCAGCTCACCCGCCTGTTCTTCCAGCAGAATCGGTGCAGTGCCACCCGGCATCACCACACTCACCGCCCCCGCCTTCACCCAACCCACTCGCCACGCGGCGCACGCCACCGCACTGGCACTGGTGCCCGAAGAAGCGGTGGGACCTTCCCCTCGTTCAAAAATCCGCGCGGCAATGCTTGCTTCGGCCTGGCGCCAGGCCCACTGCAGGTTCACTCCCGCCGGGCAGGGAATCCCGGCCCCACCGGGCGGCGCATAGGCAATGCGCGTCAGGCTTTGCGCCAACGCCGGGGCACGCATCTGCGGGTTACTTGGCAACGTCTCGGCGCTGTCCACCAGGGTCACGCAGTGCGGGTTGCCAATATTCACGAACTGACTGCTGCCCCAGGCCGGATTCAAAGCATGGAGCGCAGCCACACGGCTGACTTCGCGCTGGTTGACGATCACGCTTTGCATGCCTTGAGCCGCGACAGCGCCGGGGCCGAAAAGTGGTTTTCCCAAGTCCAGCCAGAAACCCGAGAGACCTTCGAACTCCGCTACGCGGACCGCCGTTTGCAGCGGTGACACGCCTTCACGTTTGTCGTGATGAACCTGTAGCACACATTCGCCGTCGCTCGGCATCAAACCTTGCTCTTTGAGCGCCTGGGAGAAAATCGTCAGGCCATTGCCGCTGCGCTCGGCCAGGGTCCCGTCGGTGTTGACGATCAACAGGTCAAAAGGTGGCTCATTCTGGAACGGGCCGATCAGCAGACCATCGCTGCAATGGGCCTTGGCATCCGGCGGCGCCTGACCCGGCGCCCAACTACAGAAGGCCTGCACTGCGGCGCGGGTCCAGGCTTGGCGGGCCTGGGCAGCCTGGGCGGCTGTCGGCGGCAGGTCAATGCCTTGGGCACGGACCTGCTGCGGTGAGACCACGCCATAAATATTGCCCCGTGCATCATAAAACTGCGTCATGGACCAGACCCGGATTCAGCCAGCGAAAGCCGGTACTTTATTCCGGCCAAGGCTGTGCAGGCAAAGCGTGCTTGCCACCCACGCACCTCTTCGGCACCTTGAGGTCGCGGCGCGGTCAGTGGATGTGCAAGCATAGGGCCCGCCCGCACCATCGCCTCGCCAAACCAAGGACGTTTCATGACTGCCATTACGCCACCGCCAACCTTCATCCCCGGACGCCTGGAACAGATGTCCACCCGCATTGCCTATCTCATCGCCGGTGTCGGGATCGCGGCCTGGGCGCCGCTGGTGCCGTACGCCAAGGTGCGGGCGAACCTGGACGAAGGCACTCTCGGGTTGCTGCTGTTGTGCCTTGGGGTGGGGTCGATTCTGGCGATGCCGATTTCCGGCGCACTGGCGGCGCGATTTGGCTGCCGGCGGGTGCTCAGTGGCGGCACGATTCTGATCTGCCTGGCCTTGCCCGCGCTGGCAACGATGACGTCTTTGCCCTGGCTGGTGGCAGCCTTGTTCTTGTTTGGCGCCGGCCTCGGCACCGTGGACTCGACCGTCAACCTGCAGGCGGTGATCGTCGAGCGGGCCAGCGGTAAGACCATGATGTCGGGTTTTCACGGCATGTTCAGCCTCGGCGGGATCATTGGCGCGGCCGGTGTGAGCGCGCTGCTCGGCCTCGGCCTTTCGCCCCTGGGGGCGACGCTGGTGGTCAATGCACTGTTGCTGGTGGCGCTGTTCAAGGCGGCGCCGCATCTGCTGCCCTATGGCAGTGAAAGTTCGGGCCCGGCGTTTGCCATTCCCCACGGCGTGGTGCTGTTTATCGGCATCTTGTGTTTCATCGTATTCCTGGCCGAAGGCGCGGTGCTGGACTGGAGCGCGGTATTTCTGACGGCCGAGCGTGGAGTGGAAACCGCCTATGCCGGGCTCGGTTATGCCGCATTCGCGCTGACCATGACCGTCGGCCGCTTGACGGGGGATTCGGTGGTGCATCGCCTGGGCGCCAGACGCGTGATTATCTACGGCGGCGCGACCGCTGCGGCCGGGTTCCTGCTGGCGACCCTGGCACCGATGTGGCAGGCGGCGCTGTTGGGGTATGCGTTGGTCGGGGCCGGGTGTTCGAACATCGTGCCGGTGTTGTACACCGCGGTCGGCAAGCAGACGCTGATGCCTGAAGCGATCGCCGTACCGGCCATCACCACCATCGGCTACGCCGGCATCCTCGCAGGCCCGGCGCTGATCGGATTCGTCGCCCATGGCAGCAGCCTGAGCTTTGCGTTCGGGTTGATCGCGCTGTCGTTGGTGGCGGTGGCGGTCAGTGGGAAAGTGTTGAAGGTTTGAGGCCTGCCACTGCCTCCTGTGGCGAGGGAGCTTGCTCCCGCTCGGCTGCGAAGCAGTCGTAAACCGGTGGACGCGGTGTGTCTGACGCACCGCATTCAGCAGGTTTGGGGGCCGCTTCGCGCCCCAGCGGGAGCAAGCTCCCTCGCCACAGGGTTGGGCTCAAAGCCACAGGGCTGCGTTCCAGTGTTTCAAGCACAGGAAAGTGCCTGATCCCCGATCAGAACCCTACACTCGCCTGCACAAAAAACGTACGCGGTGCGCCGACGTAGATGCCCGAGTTGTTGTCGCTGGAGCGGGTGTAGTACTGATGGTCGAACAGGTTCTTCACCCCGGCGCCGACCTTCAGGTTCGATAGTTGCGATCCGAAGTCGTAGCCAGCGCGCACGTTCCAGAGCACGTAACCCGGCATGTCACCGTAACGTCCATCGGCGCTGCCGTCGGTGATGTAGTCGTCGCTGAAACTGCCGTCGGGGTTCACGCTGTTGCCGGGTGAGCGTTGCTTGGACTGGGCAAAGGCATCGAGGTTGTAAGTCCAGCGATTGATCTCATAACGCAAGCCCAGGTTCGCCACCTGACGCGAGTAGAACGGCAGGTCACGGCCCTTGAAGCTTGGAATATCACCTTCATAAGTTGCGCGGGTGTAGGTGAACCCGGCATTGGCGCTCAGGCCTTCCAGGCGTGGGTCCAGCGCGGCCATGTCGTAGCGCACCGAGGCTTCCAGGCCCTGGTGCTTGGTGGCGCCCATGTTGGTCCAGCCCACGTCGTTGCTGATGTACTGCAACTCGTCGTCGAAGTCGATGTAGAACAGCGTCACTTCCCCGCCCCAGACGTCATCGTTGTAGCGCGTACCGATCTCGTAGGTCTTGGCTTTTTCCGGGTTCAGGCCGTTGGCGGTGTTGTTGCCGTCGCCGCCCTGGCCGAGCTGGAAATATTGCAGGCTGCCGAACGACGTCTCGTAGTTGGCGAACAGCTTCCAGGCATCGGACAGGTGATACATCACGCTCAAGGCCGGCAGCGGTTCGTTGCTGTCGATGCTGCGGCGTTTTTCCTGTACCGGACTGCCGTCGGTGTCGAGCACCGGGCGGTCGTGCCATTGGGTGCTGATGCGTTCGAAACGGATGCCCGGGGTGATGGTCCACTTGCCGACATCAATCTTGTCATCGATGTAGACCGCATGGGCTTCGGTGCCACCAGTGCGGTCCTGATAGACGTGACCATCGGACCCCGGCCGCACCACCGGCTGGTTATCGCGCAGCGCCAGGCGACTGGCCTCTTCGTGCATGCCTTCCTTGAGGTAGCGATAACCGACGCTGGCTTCCTGGGTGGTCGAGCCCAGGTCAAACACATGGGACACCCGCGGTTCGATGCCGAAGGTGTAGTAAGTACGCGGGTAGGACGCCAGGTTGCGCTGGTCCCGGGAGGCGATGGTGCTGCCACGGTAGCTGTCGGAATAATAGGTCAGCACTTCGGCCTGGGTGCGGTCGCTGATCTCGCGGATCCACTTGAACGACACGTCCTTGCGCCGGCCGGCGAAGTTGTCCCAGTCACGGTCGGACTGATACGGGTCCGCGTCGTATTGCGCCTGGGTCAGGCCGCCGGGCATGTCAGCCTTGGCGTCGTAGTAATGGAAGTTAAGCGAGAAATCATCCACCTCGGTGGGCGCCCAATGGGTCTTGAGGATGACGTCGTCGATGTCATTGTCGTTGTTGCTGCGGCGATAGCCATTACCGTTGACCCCCGAATACAGGAGCGCAACGCCCATGCCGTTATCGGCCGTGCCGCCGAGAAAAGCGCTGTCGATGTGCTTCCAGCCGCCGCGCTGGGAGGTTTCCAGGGTGGTGCCGATTTCACCGGTGGCTTTTTCCGGAATCGCGCGGGTCACAAAGTTGATCACGCCGCCGACGTTCTGCGGTCCGTAACGCACGGACCCGGCGCCGCGCACCACGTCGATGCTGTCCAGGTTGCCCGCAGAAATCGGCGCCATGGACAGTTGCGGCTGACCGTAAGGCGCGAACGCCGCCGGCACGCCGTCGATCAGCACCGTGGAACGGGGCGACAGGCGCGAAGTGAGACCGCGCACGCCGACGTTCAGGGAGATGTCGCTGCCGCCGGTGCCATTGGCATCCTGCACCTGCACACCCGGCACCCGCCGCAGCACATCGCCGACGTTCATGGCCCCCTGCTCCACCATCGCTTCGCGGCGGATTACCGTGCGCGCGCCGGCGTGGTTCTGCACCACCTCGGCATTGGCATCGCCGAGCCAGTCACCGACCACCTGGATGTCGGTGGCCCCCAGTTCCAGCGGGCCGTCAGTGGACGCCGAGGGCGCCGGCAGCACGGTCACCGAACCGTCATTGATCTGGTATTGCAGGCCGCTGCCTTGCAGCAGTTGGCCCAGGGCCGCTTCTGGGGACAAGTTGCCGTCCACCGCCGGGGCTTGCTTGCCGGCCACCAGTTCCGGGCTGAAGAACACCTGCAAAGAAGTCTGCTGGCCGAGCTGGCTCAAGGCCTGGCCCAGCGGCTGCGCCTGGATGTGAATGGACGTGGCCGCCTGATCGGCGAAGGCCTGGGGCAATGCGGCACTGACGGCCAGGGTCAGGGCCAGCGGCAGCCAGCGGGCGGGGGCGCGGTTGTTGTTTTTGAAGGTGGTTTTCACGTCGAACCTTGTCCTGTTGAATCGCAAGAATACGCGTCTGTTAATGCAAACCAGTTGCAGTTGGACAAGAAGACGAAGAACTCGAAAAAAACCTGAATTTACCGCGCAATTATTTCCTGGCTGCCGTCATCCAGGGTACGCACGGCAACCGGCAGGATGTTCGGCAAAGCCTTGAGCAGCGCCTCGGGGTTATCGGCACGAAACACGCTGGTCAGGCGCAGGTTGCCCACTGCCGCGCTGCCGATGCGCAGGGGTTTAGCGCGATAACGGGAAACCTCCTGGACGACTTCGCTCAAGGGAGCGTTGTTGAACACCAGTTTGCCGTGGCGCCAGGCGGTGAGTTCATCGGCGTTGATAGCATAAGGTGCGGCGACCTTGCCCTGCGCATCGATACGAGTGCCAAGGCCGGCCGTGAGGCTGACGAACCCGGCCTGCGCCGCGTCGTGCCCCTGGACCTTGACGCTGCCCTGCTCCACCGCCACCCGGGTTGAGTCGGCATCGCGGCGCACATCGAAGCGCGTTCCGGTCACCGTCACCCGGCCGTTGCCCGCCTCCACCGTAAACGGCCGGCCGGCGTCATGCTCGACGCGAAACAACGCCTCGCCTTCGGCCAGTTCCACGCGCCGTTGATGGTGGACGAACTGAACACGCACGCGGCTGCGGCTGTTGAGGTCGATCACCGAACCGTCCGGCAGCGCGATGTGCCGGCGCTCGCCCAGGGCCGTGGCAAATTCAGCGCTGTAATCGCTGGAAGCACCCAAGCCGCTGAACAACCCCAGCCCGACCGCCATCGCCAACAGCCCGGCGGCCACGGCGAAGCGCAGTAGCGGTCGACGCTGGGGACGTTTGGCGGGTGGTTCGCACAACGCTTGCAGACGTTCCTTGGGCAGCAGATCCGTGGCGCTCCAGATCCCCTGCAGAAGTAGAATTTCGTCGCGGTGATTAGGATGTTCGTCCAGCCAGGCCTCGTAACGCTGGCGCTCATCGACCCCCATGACGGGAGCTTGCAAGCGTACGAACCATTGCGCCGCCTCGTCGCGAACCCGGTTCTGCCCGCACGGGCATTCACGGTTATCCATCATGGAAGGTCCTGTGGCTCAGGTGGAAGATAACGACGGATCATTGGCCAGCCCCGTCCAGACGATCGCGCAGATGCCGCAGGGTGCGGATCATATACTTTTCCACCATGTTTTTTGACAAGCCCAGGCGCTCGGCGATTTCCGCCTGGGTCAAGCCTTCGATCTTCTGCCAGACAAACACCGTACGGCAATTGGCCGGCAGCTCGGCCAGTGCCCTTTCGATGGAGTCTGCCAACTGGATCGCGTGCATGTAGTGCTCCGGGTCGCCCGAAAGCGACTGGCTGTGATCGAGCGCCACCTCCTCCATGGCGCCCCGCCGATCTTCGCGCCGATAGCCATCCACTGCAATGTTGCGCGCCGTCTGGTGCAAATAGGCCCGCGGCTGCTGGACATCAGCCGAATCGGACTCGAGCACCCGCACGAAAGTATCGTGAGCCAGGTCCTCGGCCTGCTGGCGATTGCGCAGGCGACGGGTCCAGGTGCCGATCAACTCTTCGTAATGCTCGAAAAAGCCAGGTCTGCGGGGCGGCTTGGGGGTCATCGCACTGCGCTGTGGGAACGGGGCGTGAATAGTAATGCTTCCTATTAAGCCGAAGCAAACCTATTGCAGTGCCTGTCGTCCGAAGCTTTCAAGCCGAGCATTAAATCTATGTGGGAGCAAAGCTTGCTCGCGATGGCGGTGTGCCAGTCGATGGTGCATGAACTGTCTGACCGCTATCGCGAGCAAGCGTTACTCCCACAGGTAGTGTCTGCTTTCGATTACGCCTCAGGCATCTTGCGAAAGCCCACCGCCAAGCGGTTCCAGCCATTGATGGCGTTGATTGCCACGGTCAGGTCGACCATTTCCTTGGGTGTGAAATGCTGGTTCAGCAGTTCGTAGTCGGCGTCTGGCGCATGGGTGTCGCTCAAGCGGGTCAGCGCTTCGGTCCAGGCCAGCGCGGCGCGTTCGCGAGGGGTGAAAAACGGGGCTTCGCGCCAGGCGGTCACGGCATACAGGCGACGCTCCGTCTCGCCGTCCTTGCGGGCATCGGCGGTGTGCATGTCGATGCAGAAGGCGCAACCGTTGATTTGCGAGGAACGCAGCTTGACCAGTTCCAGCAGGGATTTTTCCAGGCCCAGTTTCGAAACAGCGGTTTCGAACGCCAGCATGGCTTTGAAAGCTTCAGGGGAGGCAGTGTAGAAATCGATACGCGGTTGCATGGTGAACTCCAGAACAATTGGGTGTGGCGCTACGTTAGCCTCGCGGTGGCGCGGTACAAATAGCCAATTATTGGGAAGTTCGGGGGGCCAATGCACGCCCTTGATACTTGCTCAGGCCCGACTGCGCAACCATTGCAGGAAGCGCTTCTTGGCCACCGGTTTGGGAACGTCGCGGGTCAGGTTCTGGGCCAGGTGCATGCGCACGTCCAGCAGGTTCTTCATCGCGTCATTGATGTCGCGGCGAGCGTCCAGGCAGGGTTTGAGGTAGCTCTTCTCGATGCGATAAAGGGTGCAGAAGGTCTTGGCGGAAAAGTTCGCCAGCGCGGCCTGGTCGGAAACGATCCCGGCTTCGCCAATAACCTCTCCCGGCCCCATGCGTCCGGCCTCGAACGGCTGGCCGTTGCGAAACAAGGTCACGCTGACCACCCCGGACTCGATGATGAACAAATGATCGCTGACCTCCCCGGCCGGCAGGATCATGTCGCCGGCGCGGAAGGTCTGCAGGGTCATGTTCTGGCTGAAGGTGTCTTTCTCATCCTGGCGCAAGGTGGAGAAAATGCTCGAGCTTTCCAGCAACGCACGGGGCCGCGACACGCCATTGGTGGACGCGCTTTCGCTGGTGGACAACAGGCTTACGCCCGATGCCTGCAAATGCCGGAACGCCAGGTCGAACAACTGATTGCGCACCTCGCGCTTCTGGCCCATGGACGCGACGAACCCGCTGATTTCATATTCCGCCCCGGTGCTGCCGGTGCTCTTGAGTGTCACGCAGGGAGCCGGGCTGGCAAGCAGGGAACGACAACCAATCATCGCCCGCTCCAGCGCATCGATCACGGTTTGTGGCCGTGCATGCGGGCTGACCGGGATGCTGATGGATAACCCGTGGACATCGCTGGGCCGGCTGAAGTTGACGATCTTGGCCTTGGCCGCCAAGGAGTTGGGAATCACCGCCATGCTGCCCTGGGCGGTCTGCAACCGCGTGGCGCGCCAGTCGATGTCGGTGACCCGGCCTTCGGTGCCATCGATGGAAATCCAGTCATCGACTTGATAGGGCTTGGTGGTGTTGAGCACGATCCCGGAGAACACGTCACTGAGGGTACTCTGCAAGGCCAGGCCGACGATGATCGCCATCGCCCCGGAGGTTGCCAGGACGCCCTTGACCGGCAAGTCCAGCACATACGCCAGGGCAGCGATGACGGCGATCAGGAAGATCACCGCGCCGATCAAATCCTGCAAGAGCCGCCCGGTATGACCCACCCGTTGCATCATCACCGCGCCGATCATCACCGTCAGGGTCCGCGCAGCGAACAGCCACCAGGCAATTTGTAAACCGGTGGCCGCCAAGTGGCGTGGCACGTCGTCAACCCACTGCGCCGGTTGCAGGGGGTTGAGGCCTTCGTTGAACAGCAGCGCGCTGAACAACGAAAAAATCAGCAGCCGCCCGCCGATCTTCCAATAAGTCCGATCAGCGCTGACCAGCCGCCACAGCAGAATGTCGAGCACCAACAGCACCAAGGCACTCAGCAGTGGGTGATCGGAGATCAGAGACAGCATCGCGACAGCTCCAGGAAGGTCATGGGGCGAAGATTGGCACAAATTGAACACGGCGTAGAGAGCACCGCAGAAACTCATGTGGGAGCGAGCCTGCTCGCGATTGCGGCGTATCCGTCAATGATGCATCGACTGTCAGACCGCTATCGCGAGCAGGCTCGCTCCCACAGGACTTGTCTCTGGTCAGTCGTCCATCGCGCCAAAACGACCGGAGTGGAAATCGTTGAAGGCCTGGTGAATTTCCTGCTCGCTGTTCATCACGAACGGGCCATGACCGACGATGGGTTCGTCGATGGGCTCGCCGCTGAGCAGCAACACCACCGCGTCGTGATTGGCGTGCAGGTGCAACTGCTCGCCGGCCCGGTCGAACAACGCCAGTTGCCCAGCCTCGACCCGCTCGCGACCGTTGACCTGAACCGTGCCACGCAACACCACCAACGCGGTGTTGTAGCCATCGTGTACGTCGAGGGTCAGGTCTTTCTCGGCATTCAAGCGCATGTCCCAGACATCGATGGGCGTAAACGTCTTCGCCGGGCCCTGATGCCCCTCGAAGCGGCCGGCAATCAAGCGCAGGCTGCCAGCGTTGTCCTTCAGGTCGATGCTCGGAATGTCGCTCTTGAGGATTGTCTGGTAGCCGGCCGGGGCCATTTTGTCCTTGGCGGGCAGGTTGACCCACAGCTGAACCATCTCCATGAACCCGCCTTGCCGGGCGAAGTCCTCGGAGTGGAACTCTTCATGAATGATCCCGGAAGCGGCCGTCATCCATTGCACGTCGCCAGGGCCGATCTTGCCGCCGCTGCCAGTGGAATCCCGGTGTTCCAGTTCGCCCTGGTAGACGATGGTCACGGTTTCGAAACCGCGATGAGGGTGCTGGCCAACACCGCGACGCTCGGCGGTGGGTTCGAATTGCGTGGGAGCGGCGTGGTCCAGCAGCAGGAACGGGCTGATGTGCTTGCCCAGGTTGTCGTAGGAAAACAGCGTGCGAACCGGGAAGCCGTCACCGACCCAATGGGCTCGGGGGCTGGTGTAGACGCCGATGTTGTTTTTCATGCGGTGGCTCCAATCGTGTTGCGAATCAGACGTTGCGATTCGATGGACACAGATTAAAACCACGAACGCAGGCGCACTAGACTGCAAAAATCAGTCTTAGCGTTCTATAGAGAGAACGATCGACCCCCAACTTCACTGATATGCCATTGCACGGGGCTGCAATGAGCCCGCACACAGGGATCACAAATGATTGCGCTTGGCGAAATCCGACAGACCCACCAGCGTCTTGAGTCCGAGTTTTTCCAGCAGACGGGTCTTGTAGGTGCTGACGGTTTTCGGACTCAGGAACAAGGCATCGGCGATGTCCTTGCCGCGCATTCCCATGGCGAGCATTCGCAGAATGGATAGCTCGCGGGTCGAGAGACTTTCCAGGGTCTGCTGTTCGGTGCGTTGTTGAAAATCCAGCCTGACCGGCATTTGAGGGAAATAGGAGTAGCCGGATTTCAGCGCATGAATGGCCTTGATCAGTTCTTTCAGGTCGCTTTTCTTGGTCACAAAGCCCCTGGCTCCGGCCGAGATGCAGCGGTTGCAGAAGTGCTGCGCGTCCTGGGAAGTGAATACCAGCACCCCGCACCCTGGGAACTGGGTCATGATCCAGACCAACAGGTCCATGCCATCGAATCCGTTCATCACCAGGTCCAGAATCACCAGGTCTGGAGCCTTTTCCTTGATCAACGCCCTGGCGTCGGCGACACCGCTCGCGTCCCTGACTCCGGTAAACCCCTCGTTCTGGCAAATGAGCCGCAATGCCCCTCGTATGACAGGGTGGTCATCCACGATCAATACGTCTTTCAAGGCAACTCCCCACGTAAATGCAAACGGCGCCGATGCCATGACTGCTTCGGACTGTTGCACAGGCGCCGGGCCATGCCACCTGTCAGGTCTGACAGTGCCGACCAACGGTGCAGCTTCACCCTGCGTGACCTTGCCTGAGGGGGCGAAGCCAGGGTCGCGTCAACTCGCTGGCCTGGGGATCAATCCGCTCCATCAGACTCGCCAATGACGCAAGGTCAGGCAACTGGGCCGGGCTCAAGTGCATGCCCGGCCGCCGCGCGACCGCCGCCGAGGACAGGCCGACCTGTGGTGTGTTGTAAATCATCGCGTGACGAAGCTGGGGGTTATCGAGAATGAAATCGTGCAGGTTCAGCGCGCCCTTGGCCAGGCCGGCATTGACCACGACCAGGTCGAACGGCTCGCTGCCGTATTCCACCAGCGTCAACAGCTCCTGCAGGCCACTCACGGGGGCGATCCGAAAATAACCCTGTTGATTGAACAGGTGCTCAAGCCTCATTCGATGAGCATGTTGCGTGTCGGCAATCATGATACGTAATGCTTTGTTCGGCATGACAGGCATCCCAATCGTTAAGGGGCGTCAGGCTAGAGGAAGCTTTTGAGAGGCGCTGTAGGACGAATCCCAAAAAAGGGAGGAAAAAGGTACTTCGCATGTAGCTTCGGGATGACTACGCGGCTCGCTTATCCATGAGAAGACCCGCGGGGACCACTTCGCGCCCCAGCGGGAGCAAGCTCCCCCGCCACATAGGCCTCCAGTCGTTCAGTCAGGTGCTCCATGGCTTGGCGCACGTCATCCACCGCGGCGGCGAGCAACGGCCGGTCGCCGCCACGGCAGGCACTTTCCAGGGCTTCGCAGGCGGCAATCAGGCGCTGGGCCCTGATCATCAGCGCGCCACCCTTGACCCGGTGCGCCAGGTCCGCCAGCCCTGGCAGGTCTTGTCGGGCGAGCAGACGCATCAATTGCGCCAGGTCTTCGGCATTGCTGTTGACCATTTCCCCTAGCAGTTTTTTGATTGAGCCCATGTCACCTGCGCTCAATAGTTCAAGGCTGCTCAAGTCGATGTCGCCGGTGGTCGGCGCAGGCACCCGCTCATCGGGCACTGCGGCGCAATCCTGCGTGACCGCAGCCAGGCAGCTGTTCAGTTCCTTGAGGCTGATGGGTTTGAACAGGCAATCGTCCATGCCGGCCTCGACACAGCGGGCCTTTTCCTCGGGCTGGGCATTGGCCGTGAAACCCAGGATCACCCCCGGCGACAAACCCTCGGCCCGCTCCGCCTCGCGAATGGCCCGGGCCAGTTCGTAGCCGCTCATCAACGGCATGTTGCAGTCGGTAATGACGACATCGAATCGTTCAGCACGCCAGGCGCGCAACCCCTGGACACCATCGTCGGCTTCGCGGACGCGATGGCCCAGATAGCTCAGTTGCTGGGACAGCAGCAAACGGTTGGCCGGGTAGTCGTCCACCACCAGAATGTTCAGCGCCCGCACCGGTGCCAGCGCCTCGACTTGCGCCGACGGCGCTTGAGCCAAGACATCGAGCGCCGGCAAGCTCAGCAGAACTTCAATCTGCGTGCCCTCCCCCGGCACGCTGCTCAACGTCAGGGTGCCCCCCATCATTTCGCAGAGCGTGCGGCTGATCACCAGCCCCAACCCGGAGCCGCTGCGGGCCGACTGGGTGTTGTTGCTGGCCTGGGTAAACGGGCTGAACAAGCGGCGCTGATCCTCGGCCGAAATACCACAGCCGGTGTCTTCGACGCGCAGGCGGATCGGCAGGCACTGCGCGTCATCGCCCGGTGCGGCTCGCACACTCAAGCGCACCTGCCCCTGGTCGGTGAACTTGATGGCGTTGCTCAGCAGGTTCGACACGATCTGCTTGAAACGCAACGGATCAATCAATACGTCGCGGTTGATCGCGGCGTCGAGTTCCAGCTGCAAGTGCAGTTGTTTCTGCCAGGCCAGGCCTTCAAAGATCCGCGCCACCGACTCGATCAGTTCCCGCAGGTTGGCCCGCTGCGGGGTCAGCGACAACCTGCCGGACTCGATGCGGGCGATGTCGAGGATGTCACCGATCAAGTCGAGCATGCCGCGAGCGGCGCCCGACGCGACTTCGATGGCGAACCGGTCCATCACACCCTGGTCAGCTTTTTTCAGGGCCAGCTCCAGCATGCCGATCACCGCGTTCATGGGGGTGCGGATTTCATGGCTCATGGTCGCCAGGAAAGTGGTCTTGGCCCGGTTGGCATCATCGGCGCTTTGCTTGGCCACGCGCAGCTGTTCCAGCAGACGCCGCAGGTAAACGACCCACCCCAATGCCAGCAGCAACAGCAGCGCGGCGATGGCGAACCCCTGGACGATAGTGGTGCGGTTGCGCAACCAGTAGTTGTCGTCGATCACCACTTCACTGCGCCAACGATTGGTCAGCTCGTCCATTTCTTCGGGAGAAATGCTCAGCAGCGCCTTGTCCAGGATCGAATGCAGCTCCGGCGCATCACGATGAGTCGCCAAGGCTACGCTCTCCGGCAATGTTCCCACGGTGCTGGTGATTTGCAGTTTGCCGCGGTACTGGCGGGAAATCATATAGCGGGCACTGATCAGCGAATTGACTGCGCCGTCCACCGTGCCGGCGGCGACCATGGACATCGCGTCCGCCGCGTTTTCAGCCGGCACCAGGTGCACCCGGGGAAACTGTTCCAGCAGATACTCACGCAGCACATTGCCCCGGATCAGCGCCAGGCGTTTGCCCTCCATCTGGTCCAACGTCAACGGGACTTTGCCCCTCAAGGGTGCCACCAGCACGAACGGATTGCTCAGGTAGGGCCGGGTAAAACGCAACGCCCCCTCAAGTTCGGTGCTCGGTGGAGCGGCGGCCAGTACGTCGGCCCGACCGCTTCTGACGCGCCCGATCACATCATGAAGCGAGTTACCCCGCTGGATATCGAACTTCAGGCCGGTGCGCAGGCTGATCCGGGCCAGCACATCGGCGCTGATACCGCGCAAATGGCCTTGTTCATCGATAAACGTGAGTGGCGGGAAGTTCTGGTTGACGGCCACTGTGATCCGCGGATGTGCATTCAGCCAACGCTGTTCCTTAACGCTGAAATGCAGAGGTTGCTGACCGGGTATGCTCGCACCGCCAGCGCTCCAGCGCCGCAGGATGCTCATGCGTTCACTGGCGGGGATGGCTTGTAGCGCGGCGTTGATAATGCGCAGCAGGCGTGCGTTCTCGCGGCTGACCGCAAAGGCGAACGGCTGTACTTCCATGCGTGAGAAATCAGCCAGTTGGACGTTGTTCAGGTAGTTCTTGCTGATCAGGTAATTGGAGCTGATCGAATCCCCCAGGTAAACGTCGGCCTGCCCAAACGCCACAGCGCCGATAGCGCTCAAGGTCGAAGGGTATAACTGCAAGGCCGCATCCGGATAAAACGCCTTGACTGTCTCGGTGGGCAAATAGTGATACAGCATCGCCACGCGCATGCCCGCCAGGTCCGTGGGCAAGTCCTGGCTATCCGCGACGCGGGCCACCAGGGTGGGCAGGTCATCGGCATAGGCCTGGGACATCGCCAACGCCGGGTCGCTGGCTTCGAAGCCGTTGGCCGTGCCGAGCATGTCGATCTCACCGCTGCGCAGCGCCTGGAGCGATGCCTCCCGTGACGCATAACGCTGCACCCGCACATCAACATGCAACATCTGCCCCAGCAACTGGGCATAGTCCGCGGTGAGGCCTTCATAGTCGCGGCCATTGCTGGTGATACCGAACGGTGCGTAATCCGGCGCCGAGGCCCCCAACAGCAACGTTCCCTTGCCGCGTAGCCAGTTCCAGTCGGCCTCCCCCAGGGATACCGAATAGTCGCTCACACTGGAGCGCCCGAGCACTTGCAGCGACTCAGGTGCCGCGCCAACCTGCGGCGTCACACTTGATAAGCCCAGCAACAGCGCCACCAGGCCTGTGCGTAAGAACAGCGTCATTTGACTCAGGTTGTTTCGTTTGGCGTAGTCGGCCCGGAACACCCCCGACTTCACGTCAAGTCAGGGAGACCGGCTGATGGGTTCAGACTGCCAAAGCGAGGGAACAGCGAACCGTCAACGCGCCTGCCTGAAAGACAGGACACGTGAGGTGAGTGTAGGAAGTTTCTGAAGATTTTCCTGGCGAGACTGCCGATTGCTTACGCCGTGGCCAGCTTCAGGTCGCGCACCGAACGGCTCTGTCCGCGATGGTTGCTGTGCTCGTACAGCGAACCAGCGATCTCATCGGCGCGCACCGGCAGGATCGACAACAAGGTATCGCTCAGGCCATGGCTGGCCTGGCAGAAGCCCTGCATGTAGATCGCCGCTTTGCAGCGCTCGTCGGTGATCAACTTGTAGTTGCGATCTACCTCGAAATTCCCCAGGTATTGCTCAAGTGGCGCCAGCAATGTGCGGTGCATCTGCCGTTCGTAACCGGTGGCCAGCACCACCGCGTCATAACGGCGCACGGTCAACTCGCCGGTGGCGTTGTTGCGCACCGCCAGCTCCACGCCGGCATCGGTGGCCGTGGCTTTCTCCACCGTGGTGAGGGTACGGAAGGCATGACGGGCGATGCCTGAGACTTTCTGGCGATAGAAAATCCCGTAGATGCGTTCGATCAGGTCGATGTCCACCACCGAATAGTTGGTGTTGTGGTACTCGTTGACCAGCCGTTCGCGTTCGCTGTGGGGCTGCTGGAACACCAGATCGGTGAACTCCGGGGAGAACACCTCGTTGACGAACGGGCTGTCATCGGCAGGCTTGAGGGCCGAGCCGCGCAGGATCATGTCGACCTGCACCGAAGGAAAACTGTCATTGAGGTCGATGAAGGCTTCCGCCGCGCTCTGCCCGCCGCCGATGATCGCGATGGTCATGGGCTGGCCGTTGACGCACGGCTGAGTCGCCATGCGTTCCAGGTACTGGGAATGGTGGAACACCCGAGCATCCTCCTTGAAGGCGGTGAACGCGTCGGGGATGCGCGGCGTACCGCCGGCACTGACCACCACCGAGCGGGCGCTGCGCACGAGCTCTTCGCCCTGGCTGTCACGGGAAATCACCCGCAAGGTTTCGACCTGCTGGTTGTGCAACACCGGCTCGATGCGCAGCACTTCTTCGCCGTAGCGGCTCTGCCCGGTGAACTGCCCGGCCACCCAGCGCAGGTAGTCGTTGTACTCCATGCGGCACGGGTAGAACGTGCCAAGGTTGATGAAGTCCACCAGGCGGCCGTGATGCTTGAGGTAATTGACGAACGAATAGGGGCTGGTGGGGTTGCGCAGGGTCACCAGGTCCTTGAGGAAGGAAATCTGCAACTCGCTCTGGGTCACCAGGGTATTGCCATGCCAGCGGTAGTCGGCCTGCTTGTCGAGGAACAGCACATCCAGTTCGCCCTGGACCGGGCCCCGCTCCTGCAGCGCGATGGCCAGCGCCAGGTTCGAGGGGCCGAAGCCGATACCGATCAAGTCGTGAACGTTGGGCGAAGCAATTGCCTGTGTCATGTCCAGTGTCCTCTGGAGGGCCCCTCAACAGGGCGCGAAAAGCCTGGGGTGACCCGACCGATCTTTGGCAAGCCGGCAAGTCGTCTGTTGAGAGGAACGAGGACAGTGAAAAAAAATTTACCGCGATGCGACCGGCGTGGACGGATTAATGCGCGTCCCACTGCCGCATACGAGTGCGGCAATGCTTCATGGCGTTGACGATGTGCTTTTCCACCAGCGTCCGGGAAATGCCCAGGCGTTCGGCGATTTGCGGGTGGGACAGGCCTTCGAGCTTGCGCAGCAGGAAACTCTCGCGGCACAGCGGTGGCAATTCGGCCAGGGCGCGCTGGAGCAGGTCCAGGCGCTGACCGTGGTCAAGGCTGGTATGGGGCGATGGCGTGAAGAAACGCTCTTCGCTGTCCAGCACGTCCAGGGATTCGACCTGGCGCAGGGTATTGCGCCGATGCCCGTCGATCACCAGGTTCAACGCGGTGCGGTACAGGAACGCCCGGGGCTGCTCGATGGGCGTGTCACTGGCGCGCTCAAGTACCCGCACATAGGCGTCATGCACCACATCCTCGGCCGCCTGGCGGTTGCCTAGCCTGGCGTTCAGGAAACACACCAGCTCGCGATAGTAGTTTTCCAACATGACTCCCCTGCGCAATGGCTGCGACAGCTATCCCTGTGCCAGATCGGCGTGCCTGAAATCGGCAATGGCACGATAGTGGCAGATTTCATCGCGTAATTTATAGTAATTCTCATATAGATTTAAAGCTTTGGTTTGTATCAAGGCTGATTCGTTCATTTCTACTGGCACCAGGTATTGCTTTTGTGGCGAGGGAGCTTGCTCCCGCTGGACTGCGCAGCAGGCCCAAGGCCGGCGACACCATTGAATCTGACATAACCGGGACGCAGGTTTTAGGGCCGCTTCGCGCCCCAGCGGGAGCAAGCTCCCTCGCCACAGGGGGGCAGTGGCGCTTCAACTGATTTTTCCAACCTGCTACCAAGTGTTTCACACAGTAAATTCCCGTCAGAAGCGCTCGTTTACCAAGACAGCCTCCCGTCCCTGCCCCTCATGGAACGGGCCCGACACCACCGGCCGGAACCCTGCATGAAACGTCCCCGCCCTACCCGACGCGCCTGGCTTTTAACCTTCGCCCTGCTTCCAGCCGTGGCCTTTGCCGCCTGGCAAGCGGTGGCCCCGAGCCGTGAATCGCTTATTACCGCCCCCGTCACCCGTGGCGATATCGAAAACAGCGTCACCGCCCTGGGCACCCTGCAACCGCGGCGTTACGTGGACGTCGGCGCCCAGGCGTCCGGGCAGATCCGCAAGATTCATGTAGAAGCCGGCGACGAAGTTCGCGAAGGCCAATTGCTGGTTGAGATCGATCCCTCCACACAAAAGGCCAAGCTGGACGCCGGACGCTTCTCCATTGAAAACCTCAAGGCCCAGCTCCAGGAACAACGAGCCCAGCACGATCTGGCCCAGCAGAAATTCCGCCGCCAGCAGCAACTCAAGGCCGGCGGCGCCACCCGCGAGGAAGACGTGCAGACTGCCCAGGCCGAAGTGCGGGCGACCCAGGCGCGCATCGACATGTTCCAGGCCCAGATCCGCCAGGCCCAGGCCAACCTGCGCAGTGACGAGGCCGAGCTGGGTTACACGCGCATTTTCGCGCCCATGAGCGGCACCGTGGTCGCCGTCGGTGCCCGGGAAGGCCAGACTCTTAACGCCCAGCAGCAAACCCCGTTGATTCTGCGCATCGCGCGCCTGTCGCCAATGACGGTCTGGGCCGAAGTCTCGGAAGCGGACATCGGCCACGTCAAACCGGGCATGACCGCCTACTTCACCACCCTGGCCGGCGGCGCCCGGCGCTGGAGCAGCACCGTGCGCCAGATCCTGCCGGTGCCGCCGCGCCCGCTGGAAGCGAGCCAGGGCGGTAGCCTCACGGGCGGGCGCAGTGGCAGCGAACGGGTGGTGCTCTATACCGTGTTGCTGGATGTGGATAACGCCGACCGCGCCCTGATGACGGAAATGACCGCCCAGGTGTTTTTTGTTGCCGCCCAGGCACGCGATGTCCTGACCGTGCCCAGCGCTGCGTTGCAGGCCAACGCCGGGCAAGTGCAGGTGGTGGCCGACAATGGCGATGTCCAGCCGCGCACTGTTCGCACCGGCGTCAGCGATCGGCTGCGTACCGAAATTCTCGACGGCCTGAGTGAAGGCGACCGGGTGCTGATCGGTCCGGCCGTCGGCAGTGGAGGCTGAATGGACGCGCCCCTGATCGAACTGCGGGACATTCGCAAGGTTTACGGCGGTGGCGACAGCCCTCGGGTGGAGGTACTGCGCGGCATCGACTTGTCCATTCACGCCGGGGAATTCCTGGCGATTGTCGGAGCGTCTGGCTCCGGCAAGTCCACCTTGATGAACATCCTCGGCTGCCTCGACCGCCCCACCAGCGGCGATTACCGGTTTGCCGGCGAATACGTCGCCGGCCTGGGCAGTGACGAACTGGCCTGGCTGCGACGCGAAGCCTTCGGCTTCGTGTTCCAGGGCTATCACCTGATCCCGTCCGGCACTGCCCAGGAAAACGTCGAGATGCCGGCCATCTACGCCGGCACTTCGGCCGCCGAGCGCCACGCCCGGGCCAGCGCCCTGCTCGAACGCCTGGGCCTGGCCAGCCGCACCGGCAACCGCCCTCATCAACTGTCCGGCGGCCAGCAGCAACGGGTGTCGATTGCCCGGGCATTGATGAACGGCGGCCACATCATCCTCGCCGACGAACCCACCGGCGCCCTCGACAGCCAGAGCGGCATCGAGGTCATGGCGTTGCTCGACGAACTGGCGAGCCAGGGTCATGTGGTGATCCTGATCACCCACGACCGCGAGGTGGCGGCGCGGGCCAAGCGCATCATTGAGATTCGCGACGGGCTGATCATCAGCGACAGCGCCGGCGCTTTGCCGCACAACGTGCAAGCCAATCCGAAGGCACTGCAAGCGGTGGACCTGCGCCAGCGCCTGAGCGCCGGCAGCGAACACAACGGCGCCTGGAAAGGCGAACTGTTCGACGCTGTGCAAGCGGCGTGGCGGGTGATGTGGATCAACCGCTTCCGCACCGCCCTGACGCTGCTGGGCATTGTCATCGGCGTGGCCTCGGTGGTGGTGATGCTGGCCGTGGGCGAAGGCAGCAAACGTCAGGTCATGGCCCAGATGGGCGCCTTCGGCTCCAACATCATCTACCTCAACGGCACCGCGCCCGCCCCGCGCGCCGCCAAGGGCATCATCAGCGAACACGACCTGGCGGCCCTCGCCGCCCTGCCCGAGGTGCAGCGGATCATGCCGGTCAACGGCGCCGACGCCAGCGTGCGTTTCGGCAACCTCGACCACACCAGCTACGTCGGCGGCAACGACACGAACTTCCCGACCATCTTCAATTGGCCGGTGGCCCAGGGCAGCTATTTCACTGATGCCGATGAACGCAGCGCGGCGGCAGTGGCGGTGATCGGTCACAAGGTCCGGCACAAGCTGCTCAAGGAGGTCGACGACCCCATCGGCCGCTACATCCTGATTGAGAACGTGCCCTTTCAAGTGGTCGGCGTGCTAGCGGAAAAAGGTGCCAGCTCCGGGGATTCGGACGCCGACAACCGCATCGCCGTACCCTATTCCGCCGCCAGCGTTCGTTTGTTCGGCAGCCGGCATCCCGAATACGTGGTGATCGCCGCCCGGGACGCGGGCAAGGTCAGGGAGGCCGAACAGGCCATCTCCCGCACCCTGTTGCGCCTGCATGACGGCAAGCAGGATTTCGAACTGACCAACAACGCCGCGATGATCCAGGCCGAGGCGCGCACCCAGGGCACACTGTCGCTGATGCTCGGGGCCATTGCCGCGATTTCGCTGCTGGTGGGCGGCATCGGCGTGATGAACATCATGCTCATGACCGTGCGCGAGCGAACCCGCGAGATCGGCATTCGCATGGCCACCGGCGCTCGCCAGCGGGACATCCTGCGCCAGTTCCTCACCGAAGCGGTGATGCTCTCGGTGGTCGGCGGGCTGGCCGGCATCGGCCTGGCCTTGCTGGTGGGCGGTGCGTTGCTGCTGGGCAAGATCGCCGTGGCCTTCGAATGGCTGGCGGTGTTCGGCGCCTTCGGCTGCGCCCTGGTCACCGGCGTTGTCTTCGGTTTCATGCCGGCCCGCAAGGCGGCTCGCCTCGACCCGGTCGCGGCCCTCACCAGTGAATGACCTCCACTCTATGAAAGCGCACCTGACCCTTCTGGCCGCCAGTCTTTTACTGGTGGCCTGCGGCACCCCTTTGTCGGCACCAGACAGCGGCATCCAGCCGCCACCGGCCTGGCAAAGTTTCGACACCGCAACCGCTCGAACCGATAACCAGCAATGGTGGACGCACTTTGGTAGTCCGCAATTGAACCGTTTGATCGAGCAGGCGCGCCGGGAAAGTTACGACCTCGCTGCCGCCATGGCCCGGGTGCGCCAGGCCGAGGCCAGCGCAGTGATCGCCGGCGCGCCGCTGCTGCCAGCGCTCACAGCCGGGCTCAACGGCACTCGTCAAGAGTTGTTGCGGGGCAAGGGTTACAGCCAACTGGACGTCAATCGGGACAACCGCACCATCGACTATTACGACGCCCACCTCAGCGCCAGCTATGAGCTGGACTTCTGGGGCGGCAAACGGGCGGCCCGGAACAGTGCACTGAGCAGTCTGTCAGCCAGCCAGTTCGACCGGGCGACCGTGGAATTGACCCTGCTCAGCGGCGTCGCCAACAGCTACACCCAGGCGTTGTCCCTGCGCGAGCAACAGCGCATCGCCGAACAGAACCTGGACAACGCCCAACGCGTACTCGATCTGGTGCAGACCCGCTACGACGCCGGCAGTGCCACGGCCCTGGAGTTGTCCCAGCAAAAAAGCCTGGTGGCGGCGCAACAGCGCAGGTTGCCTCAAGTGCAGCAGCAGGCCCGGGAAGCCTTGATCAGCCTGGCGGCGCTGCTGGGGCAACCGGTGCAGTCGGTCACACTCGACGATGAGAATTTCGACCGATTGCACTGGCCCGCCATCGACGCCGGGGTGCCCAGCGACCTGCTCAGTCGCCGCCCCGACATCGCCGCCGCCGAAGCCCGCCTCGCCGCCGCCCAGGCCGACATCAGCGTAGCCCGCGCGGCCATGTTGCCCTCCATGACCCTGGGCCTGAGCCTCGCCAGCGGCGCCGACATTGCCGAGCAGTTGCTGCGCAACAACGTCTACAACCTCACCGCAGGTTTGGCCGCGCCGATCTTCAACAACGGCCGCCTGAGCGCCGAACGCGACCGAGCCACCGCGCGCCAGGAAGAACTGCTGGAGCTCTACCGCGCCGCCATCATCAACGGCTTCGCCGACGTCGAAAAAGCCCTGAACGGCATCCACGGGCTCGACCAGCAGCGACAATGGCAAAGCGAAGAACTGCACCAGGCCCAGAGCGCCTTCGACATCGCCCAGAGCCGTTATCAGGCCGGCGCCGAAGACCTGCTCACCGTGCTGGAAACCCAACGCACGCTGTACGCCGCCCAGGACATGAACGTGCAACTGAGGCTGGCGCGGGTGCAGGCGAGCGTGGCGTTGTACAGGGCGCTGGGTGGGGGTTGGCGGGTGATGTAAACCTT
>NZ_CAAKGZ010000015.1:0-15387 GCF_901007645.1 Pseudomonas sp. FG-3G | reverse complement strand
CCAGCGGGAGCAAGCTCCCTCGCCACAGATAATTCTCCACGTTTCATTAAAGGGGGTTCGGCTTAGGTTCTGTTTATCCGGCCATGTAGGACGTCCGAGCAAGGCTACGCTGCCTTGCGCCATTGCCTACAACTGCGCCAGAATCCGTCGGCTTGTGCGCTTGGTCCCCTGCCGATAACTTGTTCCCCGTCACTGCTCATCAGTGATCGGGTCTGCAAGCCCGCCGAATACCAGGCGCATAGCCGAAGCCAATCGACACGTTCGTGTTCGTTTTATGGCGGCTGTGTGCGGGAGACCTTCGGGTCTGCCGGGTTCCTGGTTTCCCGGTCTTGCAGACCCGCGCATAGCTGCCACCCCATCATCTGCAAGTGATGTCTGGCAGCGCCCTTTGAATAATCAGGAGCTGCACCATGTTCAAGATCACCCCCAATCCCCCCGAAGACGATTCCAAAAAACTCAACGAAGCCGCCGACCGCGCCCTCGCCTTTTACCTCGACCCCAAACCTGAAAACCCCACTCTACCGCCGGGCCAGTTGTTCACCGTTGCGGAAGGTGCGGACCTGGAATGCCTGTTGGCCAACCTCAGCGAAACCCTTTCCTCGGTCAATGTCATGGCCAACGAACTGGCCTTTGATCTGGAAGGCGCGCGACGGAGTTTCGCCCTGGGGATCCAGCAGATGGTCGAGCTGAGTGAGCTGCTGGCGAACCGTGCCCTGGACATTGCCGCGCCGCGATAAAACTTTCCCAACAAATCTCAAGCCTAGTGAAACCTGTGGCGAGGGAGCTTGCTCCCGCTGGGCTGCGCAGCAGCCCCAATGGTCAGCACCTCGGTGGGTCAGATATTTTTGAGGGGGCTGGTTTGGGGGCCGCTTCGCAGCCCAGCGGGAGCAAGCTCCCTCGCCACAAAAGCAGTCATTCACACAGCTCAGGTTCGGTCAGTCCAAGCCAGGGTTCACACCGGCTTACTCTTGAGATTACGCGCATACCACGGCCGCTGCGGCACGCGGCGAAACAGCTTGGAGAGTTTTTTGTCGTCGCTGCCGAAGGTGATGCGCAGGGCCAGTTTCATGGTTTCCGAGTCCATTTCCACCGAACGTCCGGGCTGCAAACCCGGCGTGGTGCTGCAGCCGTGGGTGACCGGGCCCAGCCAGGGGTCGGCGATTTCTACCCAGCGGCCCGGGGCGAACCAGGGCACGCCGTTGACTTCCAGCCGGCTCACTTCACCCGGATGGAAACGCTGGTGAGCGCGGAACCAGTCTTCGAGGCGGTCGTCGATCCAGCCGTGGAAGGCCCAGAACACCGGGTTCACATGGGAGGAAAACGGGTCGCCGAGAAAATCGTTTTCCGGTTCGTACCAGCGCTGGGCGAAGTCCGCCGGGTCGCGGGCGAAGGGCACCGGGTGGCCGTTGGAAGGATCGCGGGGCACCGAAGCCCAGCGCATGTGCAGCCAGTCATGCAGGCCCAGTTCCACTTCCGAGCCAAACTGGCCGAGGGTCAGTTTCGACAGATAGCGCGGGTCGCGGTAGCGCGATTCCCAGACCTGGAAATTGCTGTGATAGGTCTCGGCAGTCTTGATGTCACTCACCCATTGGGCGTACTGCTCGTCGCCGCTGGCCAGCCAGGTGGGCGGCAAAGCTGTGCCATCGTGGTTATCGAAATACCGGGCAAAGCCCAGGCGATCACGCTCCAGTTCCGGCTGCGGCAACGGGAAGCGCGGCCACGATGGCAGCGGCTGGAACGAACGGGCCGTGCCGAGCATGTGCCGGTGCATGAAAAAGAAATCCACGCCCGAGCCGTTGCGATCCTTGCGCTTGCCACGAGCGTCACGTTCATGGTCCCGCGGGCCGGGCTGCCAGCCGATGCCTCGCAAGGCATTGCGCTTGTCTTCGTCCAGGCTGTGCCATTTGTCCCGCGAGGCGTGCCAGAGCTGATGGAACAACCGATGCTCCGGCGACACCAGCCAGGCCAGCAAGGGCGGGCTCAGCGGCGTGCGTTCCCGGGCTTCGGGGAACGGCAGCTTGCGGGCGATGAACTGATTGTCGAGTTCCGGCAGCGCCAACGGGCGATCGAGGCGCAACACGCGACCGCTGAGGGTGGCAGTGCCGGCATTGCCGAAGCCGGCCCAGACCTCGTCGAGGGTCATGATGAATTCGTAGACCGGCGCGTCCTGCCGGGTCCCGATCAGGCGCCAGCTCAATTGTTTCTTGTCATCCCCCGCCAAGTCGCCCAGCACTCGATAATGCGGCTCATCACCGGCGCGCAACCGCTCAGCGGTGTCGAGGCAGCCCACCAGGCCACGGCCCTTGTGGGCGATGTCGAGGAACACTTGCAGACCGTCGCCGGGCAAACCGTCCAGGCCCGCGTCGCTTCCTGAAAAACGGATCGTCCAGATACCCCGCAGCGTATCGGCCCGGCGCTGCCCCGCCACGTCCGCCACATCGAATGAGGCCTCGCCGGGGGTGATGGTGGGGTCCGGCCGGGTCAGTTCGCGATGCCCGTAATACACCGCAGGCACGGCGGCACCGGTCAGCGCCAGGCCCGCCATGAACCATCGTCGAGAAATCGTCATTGCCTTACCTGTGTTCGGCCCTGGAGCGGGCTTTATCCAAGCTAGAACGATGGGGGGGCTGACAAATTTATAGGGGCTGTGAGGGCCTCATCGCGAGCAGGCTCGCTCCCACAATGGATCTGGTAGATCCGCGAGAGATCGGTCGACCGTCAGACCGCTATCGCGAGCAAGCTCGCTCCCACAGGTGAGCGCGTTCAATGTGGGAGCGAGCCTGCTCGCGATAGGGCCATTGGCCGCACCTAAATTTCCCCGCCGATCACTCGTTCTCCCCAGATAGCAAAGCCCCCCGCAGCGAACCTGACTGAGATCGGCAATGACAACACCACGTTCGAAAAAAGCTCTCTTCATCGGCGTGCCCCTGGCCCTTGCACTGGCGGTCGGTGGCGGCCTGGCGGCGTGGGACCACTGGTGGCGGGACAACCCTGGCTACCCGGTCAAGGTGATGAAAGAGGCCAGGGAACTGCACGAGCGCCTGCTGTCCTTCGACAGCCACATCTCCGTGCCACTGAATTTCGGCACCGCCGGTCACGAGGCGGACAAAGACGGTAAAGGCCAGTTCGATCTGGTCAAAGCCAACCGCGGGCACCTGTCCGGCGCGGCCCTGACGATCTTCGGCTGGCCGGAGCTGTGGAACGGCCCCAACGCGCCGCACAAGCCCACCGCCGGCTTCGTCGAGGAAGCGCGCAATCAGCAGGAAGTGCGCTTCAAGATCATCACCGGCATGGTCCGCGACTTTCCCAACCAGGTCGCCATCGCCTACACCCCGGATGACTTCCGGCGCCTGCACGGCGAAGGCAAGTTCGCGATTTTCATCAGCATGCTCAACGCCTATCCTCTGGGCCATGACCTGAGCCTGCTGGATCTGTGGACGGCGCGGGGCATGCGCATGTTCGGCTTCAGCTACATCGGCAACAACGACTGGGCCGACTCCTCGCGCCCTCTGCCGTTCTTCAACGACTCACCTGACGCCCTCGGCGGCCTGTCGGAGATTGGCAAGCAAGCGGTGACGCGCCTGAACGACCTGGGCGTGATCATCGACGTCTCGCAGATGTCGACCCAGGCCCTGGAGCAAGTTGCGCAACTGAGCCGCACACCCTTGGTGGCCTCCCATTCCGCACCCCGGGCCATGGTGGATATCCCGCGCAATCTCAGCGACAAGGAAATGCAGCTGATCAAGGCCAGCGGTGGCGTGGTACAGGTCGTCGGTTTCTCCCAATACCTGCGCCCGCTGACGCAAAAAACCCAGGACAAACTCAACGACCTGCGCAAGCGTTTCGACCTGCCACCGCTGCCCAACCTGGCCATGGCGCTGATGCCGGGCGATCCGATCATCGCCGCGTGGCCGGAACAGAAATTCGGTGAATACGCCGGCCAGCTCTACGGCATTCTGGAGGAGGAACCCAAGGCCAGCCTCAAGGACCTGGGTGACGCCATCGATTACACCGTGCGCAAGATCGGCATCGACCATGTCGGCATCAGTTCGGACTTCAACGAGGGCGGCGGCGTCAAAGGCTGGGAAGACGTGGGCGAGATCCGCAACGTCACCGCCGAACTGCTGACCCGCGGCTACTCCGAAGCGGACATCGCCAAACTGTGGGGCGGCAACTTTCTGCGGGTCTGGGATCAGGTCCAGCAAGCCGCCCGGCCTGCCGTGGCCTCGACCCAGAAGGCGGTCCAGCCATGAATGAGCGCCGGACCTTTCTCAAGCACGCCGGGATCCTTGCCGCCGGCCTGCCGCTGGCCGCCAGTCTTCCTGCCCCGGCCATTGCCGATCCCCTGCCGCCATTGCCCCGGGACAAATGGGCGCAGTTGCGCTCGCTGTTCAACCAGGACCCGGACTACCTGCACTTCTCCAATTTCCTGGTCACCACCCACCCGCGCCCGGTACGTGAGGCCATCGACCGGCATCGCGCCGCGCTGGATAAAAACCCGGGACTGTTGATGGACTGGGACCTGGGCGTCACCGAGGAGCGCGAGGAAAACGTCCGCACCTGGGCCGGCCGCTACCTGCAAGCGACCCCGAAGCAGATCGCCCTCACCGGCAGCACCACCGAAGGTTTGTCGATCATCTACGGCGGCGTCCATGTGGCAGCCGACCAGGAAATCCTCAGCACCGCCCACGAACATTACGCCACCCATACCATCCTTGATTTACGCAACCAACGCGACGGCACCCGGGTGCGCAAGATCAAACTGTTCGAGAACGCCCACAACGCCAGCAACGATGACATCCTGCGCGCCATCGACCGCAACATCCGTCCTGAAACCCGCGTACTGGGCATGACCTGGGTGCATTCGGGCAGCGGCGTGAAGCTGCCGATCGACAAGATCGGCGCGCTGGTGGACAAGCACAACCAGGGCCGCAGCGATGCGCAACGCATCATCTACGTGGTGGACGGCGTGCACGGCTTCGGTGTTGAAGACCTGAGCTTCCCAGCGATGAATTGCGACTTCTTCATCGCCGGCACCCACAAATGGATGTTCGGCCCCCGCGGCACCGGTCTGGTGTGCAGCCGCAGCGAAGAGCTCAAGTACGTCACGCCGATCATCCCGACCTTCTCCGAAGCCACGGCATTTTCCACCACCATGACGCCCGGCGGCTACCACGCCTTCGAGCATCGCTGGGCGGCGGACGAGGCGTTCAAGCTGCACTTGCAACTGGGTAAGGCCGAGGTGCAGGCGCGCATTCACGCGCTCAACACCTACTTGAAAAAACAGCTGCTGGCGTTGCCGCAAATCGAGCTGGTCACGCCCATGAGCCCGGACGTGTCGGCCGGTTTCACCTTCTTCCGGGTCAAGGGCCGCAAGAGCGACGAGATCGCCGCCTACCTGATGCAGAACCGGGTGATCGCCGACGCCGTGCATCGCGACGCCGGGCCTGTCATTCGAACCGCGCCGGGCCTGCTCAACACCGAAGCCGAGATCGATCGCTTCATGGGCTTGCTGGGCAAGACACTCTGAACCTGACTTTATCGAGAGAGATGGATGAACAGTTTTCCGTTGAAGCTACTTCCGACACTGGCCCTCGCCGCCCTGCTGCCCTCCGGCGCCCAGGCCTCGCAACCGGGCCAGGTTTTTCGTGACTGCAAGGACTGCCCGGAAATGGTCGTGCTGCCCACCGGCACCTTTCAGATGGGCACCCCGGAAGATGAAGTGGGACGCGAGCCCGACGAAGGCCCGATGCACCCGGTGACCTTCGCCAAACCGCTGGCGATCAGCCGCTTTCAGGTGCTCAAGGGCGAGTGGTTCGCCTACCTGCGCGACACCGGCTACTCGATGCCCGACGGCGATAAACGTCCCGGCCGCGCGTGCAAGGCCGGCATCCCGGACTATCAGGGCAGTGACCCGCGCAAGCAATACACTGACCGGCATCCGGCGGTGTGCATGAATTTCGAAGAGGCCAACGCTTACGTGGCCTGGTTGTCGAAAAAAACCGGCAAGCCATACCGCCTGGTCAGCGAGTCCCTGCGCGAGTACGCCGCACGCGGCGGCACCAGCGGGCCGTTCCCCTTCCCGTTCGACGAGGGCAAGGAATACAGCATCGCCCAACACGCCAACACCTATGGCGCGGCCGACGGCTACAACTTCACCGCCCCGGCCGGCAGCTTCGCGCCCAACGCCTTCGGCGTGTACGACATGCACGGCAACATCTACGAGTGGACGGCCGATTGCTATAACGAAAACTACATCGGCGCCCCGAGCGATGGCAGCGCCTGGTTGACCGGCAAATGCGAGTTCAAGCGTATCCGCGGCAACGACTGGGGCGAGGCACCGGTGTTCTCCCGCTCCGGCAACCGCAACGCGCTGGTGCCGGGCAATCGGGGGGACTGGATTGGTTTTCGGGTGGCGCGGGATATGTAAATCGGCAGGCCCACCCAAATACCTTGTGGCGAGGGGATAAATCCCCTCGCCACAAACGGTGTTCCTCAGGCCATTCGCCGTTAAATCCCCTCCCACATCAACCGTCTTACAGACAGGCGTGCCTGCGCCCTAAAGCCCTCCCGGCGACCACCCGCGATGGCCTTCGCCCTTTTCATCAAGCAGGGAAACCTCCATGAGCCAACCAACACGCGGGGTGATCAATGAACTGTTCATCCTGCTCAAACCCTTCCGGCTGATTGTCGTAGGCTCCATCCTCTTGGGCATGCTTGGCGGCCTGAGCATCACCGCCCTGCTGGCGACCATCAACGACGCCCTGAACGCCGCGGCCAAACCCACAGCCCAGACGCTGGTAACGTTCGTGGTGCTCTGCGCGGTGGCGCTGCTGACCTCGATTCTTTCGGACATCGGTAGCAACCACGTCGGTCAGAACATCATCGCCGGGTTGCGTAAGTCCCTGGGCAAGAAGGTGCTGCTGGCGCCCATCGAACAGATCGAACGTTATCGCAGCCACCGGCTCATCCCGGTACTGACCCACGACGTCAACACCGTCAGCAATTTCGCGTTTTCGTTCGCACCGCTGGCCATCGCCTTCACCGTGACCCTCGGTTGCCTGGGTTATCTGGCCTACCTGTCACTGCCGATGTTCTTGCTGCTGCTGGTGGCGCTGGTGATCGGCACGGTCGTGCAATACCTGGCCCGGGCTCGTGGCATCAGGGGGTTCGAAGCCGCCCGCGAGGCCGAAGACGCGCTGCAAAAACACTACAGCGCGATCGCCGCTGGCGTCAAGGAACTGCGCATTCATCGCCCACGCCGCCAGCGCATGTTCAGCCAGCGCATCGAAGCCACCGCCGATAATATTTGCGACACCAATATTCGCGCGGTCAACACCTTCGTGGTGGCCAAAACCTTCGGCTCGATGCTGTTTTTTGTGGTCATTGGCCTGGTGCTGGCCCTGCAATCGCTGTGGCTGGGCACCGACAAGGCCGTGCTTAGCGGTTTCGTGTTGGTGCTGCTGTACATGAAAGGCCCGCTGGAATACCTGGTGATGACATTACCGGTCATCAGCCGGGCAAACATTGCCTTCAAGCGCATTGCCGAGCTGGACGAGCAGTTTTCCTCACCGGAGCCGCACCTGCTGCTGGACGACAAGAGCCTTTCCAGGCCAACGCTCCAGCAGCTTGAACTGCGTGATGTGCACTACGCCTTCCCGGCGGTCGAAGGCAGCCAACCCTTCGCCCTGGGACCGATCAACCTGTCCATCGCCCAGGGCGACATTGTGTTCATCGTCGGTGAAAACGGTGGCGGCAAGACCACGCTGATCAAATTGCTGCTGGGCCTCTATTTCCCCCAGGGCGGCGAAATCCTCCTCGACGGCGCGCCGGTAGGGGCCGCGCAACGGGACGATTATCGCCAGTTGTTCACCACGATTTTTGCCGACTATTACCTGTTCGATGACCTGGTTCAGGGTGACCAGCAGGTGCCTGACGACGCCAACCGCTACCTGGAGCGCCTGGAAATCGCTCATAAGGTTCGCATTCAGGACGGCGCCTTCAGCACTACCGATCTTTCCACCGGCCAGCGCAAACGCCTGGCGTTGCTCAACGCCTGGCTTGAGGAGCGCCCAGTGCTGGTGTTCGACGAATGGGCCGCCGACCAGGACCCGGTGTTCCGACGGGTTTTCTATACCGAACTGCTGCCGGAGCTGAAGGCGTTGGGTAAAACCATCATCGTCATTTCCCACGACGACCGCTATTTCGACATCGCCGATCAACTGGTCCGGATGCAGGCCGGTCAGGTCATCAGTGAAAAAGCCCCCGCAGCCTTTGCCTGAACCGCGAGAACACCATGAACCCATTGCTAGATGATGACCTGCTGACCCTGCTGCTGGAGGAGGACGCTAACGCCGTGCAAGCCCGCTCCAGCCGCAGCCGGCCGGACCGCGCGCCCTTGTCCTTCGCCCAGCAGCGCTTGTGGCTGGAGCAACAGCGCGACCCGAGCCGTTCGGCCTACAACCTGCCGCGCGCCCTGCGCCTGACCGGCGAACTGAATGCCGACGCCATGGAACAGGCACTCAATCGCGTCATCGACCGGCACGACATCCTGCGCACCGCCTTCACCGAAATCGACGGCGCCGCCACCCAGGTGATCGAGCGCAACGTTTGCCTGACCCTGCACCAGGAGAACCTCGCCGCGCTCGATCAGCCAACACGGGAGCTGGCGCTTTCACAGCGCATCGAACAGCACGCCCGACAACCGTTCGATCTGACCCAGGCGCCGCTGATGCGGGCAACGTTGCTCAGGCTGGGCAGTGACGAGCATGTGTTGTTGCTCAACATGCATCACATCGTTTCCGATGCCTGGTCCAACACGATCCTCATGCAGGACATGACCCAGGCCTATGCCCGGGCCTTGCTCGGCGATTCGTCGCCACTGCCGTCGTTGCCCCTGCAATACGCCGACTACGCGAGCTGGCAACGCGGCGACTATGTGCAGAGCCCGGCCTGCCAGCGCAGTGGCGCCTATTGGAGCGACTACCTGGGCCATGAGCTGCCGGCGTTGGAACTGCCTCAGGAGTTTGCGCGCACCGCCAATCAGCAACACATGGCCGGACGCGTGCAGGTGTCACTTGACCCGGCAATGGTCCAGGCCTTGGATACGTTCTGTCAGCGGGAGGGGCTTACGCCTTTTGTCGTGGCGCTGGCGGCCTGGCAATTGTTATTGGCTCGGTACAGCAACCAGAACGACTTCACCGTCGGCGTCCCGAACGCCAACCGCAACAGCCACGAGAGCCAGGAGCTGGTGGGATTTTTCGTCAGCAGCCAGGTGTATCGGGCGCGGATCGACTCGACCCGCAGCGCGCTGGATTTCCTCCGGGACCGGCGCGCGCAGTCGCTCGCCGCGCTGGAACATGCCGACTACCCGCTGGAGCTGATCCTGGATCAGTTGCAACGTCCCGGCGCACAGGGCGCCAGTGCGCTGTTCCAGGTCTTGTTCAACTGGCGCACCGGGTCGCCCTCACCGTCGGCGCCAAACCTGGGTCAACTGACGCTGGAGTTTCTCAGTACCGGTGACAACCAGGCCAAGTTCGACCTGTCGCTGGATGTCGATTATTCCCAGCAACAGCTGCTGGCAACGTTCGAATACAGCCGTGATCTGTACCGCGCAGAGACCATCGAGCGCATGGCCGGCCACTGGCAGAACCTGCTGCGGGGCCTGGTCGAGACGCCTGGATGCGCGCTTGGCGAACTGCAACTGTTGAGCGCCGATGAACACCGAAAAACCTTGGGCGACTGGAACCGTCAGCCGACCCAACTGCGCAGCGAACAGTGTCTGCACCGGTTGATCGAAACCCACGCCGCCAGCACAGGTGAGGCCATCGCCCTGACCTTTGAAGGGCAGCACATGAGCTATGCCGAACTCAACCGACAGGCCAACCAACTGGCCCATCGGCTGATCGAGCAAGGCGTCGGTCCCGATGTGCTGGTCGGCATCGCCGTCGAGCGTACGCCACAGATGATCATCGGCCTGCTGGCGATCCTCAAGGCCGGTGGCGCCTACGTGCCGCTGGACCCCGCCTACCCGGCCGACCGCCTGGCTTACATGATCGCGGACAGCGGCGTCACGCAGATCCTGACCCAGGCTCATCTGCGGGAATCGCTGGCGCTGCCCGCTGACATCAACTGTCTGTTGCTGGATTCGGTCGATGCCAATAGCCCCTATCCCGAGCACAATCCGAATGTGCCGATGGACCCAGATAACCTGGCCTACGTGATTTACACCTCAGGCTCGACCGGCCAACCCAAAGGCGCACTGCTGGCGCACCACAACGTCAGCCGATTGTTCCAGGCCACGGACCACTGGTTCAGCTTCGATCATCAGGATGTCTGGTGTCTGTTCCATTCTTATGCCTTCGACTTTTCCGTGTGGGAGATCTTCGGCGCCCTGCTGCACGGCGGCCGATTGGTCATCGTGCCCCACGCCGTGAGCCGTTCGCCGGAGGATTTCCATGCCTTGCTTTGCCAGGAAAACGTCACGGTGCTCAACCAGACGCCTTCGGCGTTCAAGGCGTTGCTGCAGGTCGCCTGCGAGCCTGGGCAACCTCTTGCCCACCGGTTACGACAGGTGATTTTTGGCGGCGAAGCGATCGATGTACAGAGTCTTCGCCCCTGGTTCGAACGTTTCGGCGACCAGACGCCGCAACTGATCAATATGTATGGCATCACGGAAACGACTGTGCATGTCACCTGGCGGCCGTTGTCGATGAGTGACTTGCACAGCGAGGCCGCAAGCCCCATCGGCGAACCCATCGTCGACCTGTCCTGGTATCTGCTCGACGCTCATCTGAACCCGGTGCCCAAGGGTTGCATCGGTGAGCTATACGTTGGCCGGGCCGGCCTGGCCCGCGGCTATCACCGACGTGCCGACCTGACCGCCACCCGCTTCATCCCCGACCCGTTCGACCCGCTGCCGGGTGGCCGCCTCTATCGCACCGGGGATCTGGCCCGCTACCGCACCGACGGCAGCATCGAGTACATCGGACGCCTGGATCATCAGGTCAAGATTCGCGGGTTCCGCATCGAGCTGGGGGAAATCCAGGCGCGCCTGCAAACGCTGCCGGCGGTGCAAGACGGTGTCGTGTTGACCCATGAAGGCCCGGGCGGCCTGCAGCTGGTCGCCTACGTGATTGCCGCACAACCGGCCACGGCCGAGTTACGCGAAGGCTTGTTGAGCGCACTCAAAGCGCAGTTGCCGGACTACATGGTGCCCAGCCACCTGCTGTTCATCGATCATTTCCCGCTCAATGCCAATGGCAAGCTCGACCGCAAGGCCTTGCCGGAACCCGACGCCGGTCTTTGGCATTCCCATTACCTGGCGCCTCGCACTCAGCTGGAAGAAGCCCTGGCACAGCTCTGGCAACAGTCCCTCAAGGTTGCGCGCGTGGGTGTCAACGACAGCTTCTTTGAACTGGGCGGGCATTCGATCCTGGCGATCGAACTGATTGCCAACCTCAAGGCACGCCTGAATATCAGCGTGCGGCTGCAAGAGTTGCTGGCCAACCCGAGCGTCGCCGAGCTGGCCTTGTTCATTTCGCAAAAACATCGGGAACAGACCCAATGCCTGGTCGAACTGAACAACGCACCGGCCAGCGCACCGCAGCTATTTTGCCTGCACCCCAGCGGTGGCATCGTGTTCTGTTACCAGCCACTGGCGCGCAAACTCCAACAGCGGGCGCGCACCGTTGGCGTCATGCACCGCGGCTTCAGTGAACCGCATGCCGGGCCTGAAGCCTGGGGCGAGATGATCGCCGATTACAGCCAGGAAATCGTCAAAGCCCAGCCGCAAGGTCCCTATTACCTGATGGGCTGGTCGTTGGGCGGCGCCATTGCGCTGGACATCGCCGCGACGCTGGAAAGCCTGGGCCACACCGTGAGTTTTCTCGGTTTGGTGGATAGCACGGTTCCCGAGCATCTGTATCCGGCAGCGTTGCCGCGTCATCGGCATTTGCCAGGCGCTGAACAAGCCGACCCGGCCTCTCAGGATCTGCTGGAGGCCATCGAATACTTCGACCTGCTGTTCCCGACCCTCACGGAACGCACGGCGACTTATCGGCGGGAACACCCCGAGAGCACGGTCAAGGCCTTCCATGACTGGGCCGCCAGCCAGATCGAGCCGGGACGAGGCGACTTGCTGGCGATCGTGCAGAGCGTCAAGGATGAAGTCATGAACGCCCAGGCGTTCTCGGTGCATGATCGTTTGCTGGAAGCCTTCGACGGGTTCACCTTCAAACCGGTACGGGTTCGGCCTAGCTGCTGGTGGACACTGGTAGAAAAAACCCCGGAAGAATTGGCATTCTGCGAAGCCTTGATCAAGAGCTACAGCCTGACCGGGGAGCTGCAATGCTCGGTGCATTCGCCGTTGCGCCACCGCAGCATGGTCTTCGACGATGGGTTGCTCGATTCACTGGTGGAGGCGTTTCTGGCCAGCGCGGCACCAAAGCAATAAGCGCCACCCAGGACAACCGCAGATAACCTGTGGTGAGGGAGAAAGCGCCCTCGCCACAGGTTTTGTGTTTTCCCATTCCCCATAAAAAACCGACCCGCACAAGGCGGGTCGGTTTTTGGGGTGGATGTGTGGATCAAAACTGCGGGGTGTATTTCACGGTGAACATCATGTTACGTGGGTCGCCAAAGTTGTTGTTGCCATTGAGCTGGTTGTAACCGGGCGCAATGTAGGTCTTGTCGAACAGGTTATTGAAGTTGACCGCCAGATCGATCTCCGGCGTCAGCTGGTAGCCGACGCGGGCATTCCATACGGTGTAGCCCGGGATCTCACGATCATAATCATAGACCCATGTGTGGCTTTGGGTGGTAAAGCCCAGGCCGGTGCTGAGGCGGCTCCAGTCGCCCGTGAACTGGTAGTTGCCCCATGCCCGCAGCATGTGTTTCGGCGTCCAGGTGCTGAATACCTGACCCTCTTTGCCGGGCTGTTCCAGGTACTTGGTGGTGTTGTAGGTGTAGCCTGCGAACAGCTGCAGGTTGTCGATCACTTCACCGCTGATTTCGGCGTCGATGCCCTGGCTACGGACTTTCCCTGCGGCCGTGGAGCAGTTCACCCCCGTACAGCCCGCGATGGGAATCGCACGGTTCTCCTGGTCGTAGCGGAACACGGCCAGGGAGGTATTGACCCGACCGTCCATCAACTCACCCTTGAGGCCGACTTCGTAGTTGGTACCGATGATCGGCTTGAGCACCGAACCGCTGGGATCGAGGTTGGTCTGCGGCTGGAACACATCGGTGTAGCTGGCATACACCGCCCACTCACGGGTCAGGTCATAGATGATACCGGCGTAGGGGGTGACCTCTCCGGTTTCGGTTCCGGTGCTTGGGGTGTTCGTGGTGATACCGCTCGAAGTCTGGGTCTTGGACTTGTAGCTGTAGTCATACCAACTGACGCGAGAGCCCAGCACCACTGTCAGGTCGTCGACCGGTTTGACACGCCAGGTGCCATATACACCTTTCTGGCGGATATCGTATTTGCTGAGGATGCCTCGCCCGTTCGGGGCGTTGATCAGGCTGTCGTAGCTGATGTCCGGACGGTTATTGTCGAGATCGAAGATGTTGTCGCTACTGCTGTTGAAGGTACGAGCATATTTGTCATCGGTCTCCAGCTGGGAATAGTTGCCACCCAGCATGACTTCCTGCTCCATCGACAGGGCTTCGAACTTGCCGGAGAGGTTCATGTCCAGGCCGACCTTGGTGGACTGGAAGTCGGTCACGAAGTCGGCATATTGCACCCCCGTGCCATCCAGGTTGAGACCCACATTGCCGTTTTGCGTCCGCTGGTTTTTCGCCTGGTTGTCTTCGCTCATGTGCACCGCGCCGACCTTGAACGCCCAGTCCTCATTGAAGCGGTGCTCCAGATCGGCGTAGAGGGTGGTGACGTCGATTTCGGAGCGGTTCCAGCGCGCCCCCGTGTAGGTCGAGCGCGACACGTCCGGCATCCTGCCATCGGCGTAGCGTGGCAGGCCGCGGATGTTGCCCCGCGATTCGCCGTTGGATTGGCTGACCGCGAAACCCAGGGTGGTGTCTTCGCTCAGGTCGACGTCCAGCGCGCCGTACAGCGAATGGGTCTTGCTCCACGCATGGTCGACGAATGAATTGCTCTGGTCTTCGTCGACGACGATGCGACCGCGGATGTTGCCGGCCTGGTTCAGCGGGCCGCCGGCGTCCAGTTGCAGACCGTAGTGATCCCAGGAGCCGGCCTTGCCGGTCAGGGTCACGGTCGGTACGTTCTGGCCACGCTTGCGCACCAGGTTGACGGCACCACCGGGGCTGCCCGTGCCTTGCAGCAGGCCGGAGGCGCCGCGCATGATTTCCAGGCGGTCGAAGAAGATCAGGTCCTGAGTCGCCCAGTTGCCCAGCGAATAGGTGTTACGCGGGATCGGCACACCGTCGTACTGCCAGTCGTCGATCTGGAACCCGCGTGACGACAGGATCATGCCTTGGCCAACGCCCTGCAGGCCGACGATGCCGGTAGTCTGGTTGACGGCGTCCTTGAGGTTGACCAGGTTCTGGTCATCCATCTGCTTGCGTGTCATTACGGTGACCGACTGGGGAATTTCCTTGAGGGTATGGGTGCCCTTGCCGATGGTCACGGCGTTACTGGTGTATGACTTGCTGCCTTCGGTCGTCGCCGCCAGCTCCTGTGCTTTGACGGTGGTCGCGCCCAGCTCAAGGGACCCAGTGGCAGAACCGCGCAGCAGCATCAGGGTATTGCCCTCAACGCTGTACCGCACCCCCGTGCCCTTGAGCAATTCGGTGAGGGCCGCCTGCGGGCTCATCTTGCCGCTGACGCGGTTGCTTTTCAGCCCGGCCATATCGCCGGCGTTGTAGATCACTTGCTGGTTGGTCTGCTGACCGAACGCTTGCAGTGCCTGGGGCAGCGATTGCGCAGGGATGTCGATGCTGACGTCTTCAGCCATCACCTGAGCGCTGAGTGGCAGCAGGCAGACCAGCCCCAGACCGGTCAACACCCGACGCGAACGCAGGCCGCGGGACATGACGAGTGCCTTGAACAGAGGTTTCAACTCATGAATGGATGACATCGTGCTCTCTATTATTGGTAGAAGTAAAAGTCCATGGGGCCGAAGGGCCCGCCGCTCGCCAGCACGAGAGAACCCGCACGGTCGATTGCCCCAAGGGCAATGTGTCAGTGCGGGGCCGACCGGCCCCTCCCCGGGCACGGTCATCCGGCTGGACGACGGCGAAATTTTTGCTGAACACATCCGGTGCCTGAGCGTCCTGCCCGACCCGATTTGTCCACATACCTAAGTAAGACGCAGCACCTGCCAAAAACCGGAATGAGTTTATTTATCATTCGCGAAAAAAATTAAAAAAAAGCCGGCGCAGAGGGGCGCCGGCCTTTTGTTTCATGCG
>NZ_CAAKGZ010000014.1:0-41784 GCF_901007645.1 Pseudomonas sp. FG-3G | reverse complement strand
GCGAGTGTCAGTTGCCTTTCGATCGTTCCCACGCTCCCGCGTGGGAATGCCGCCAGGGACGCTTCGCGTTCCGCCCCTGGAAGGTGACGCAGAGCGTCACGGAATGCATTCCCACGCAGAGCGGGGGAACGAGAACTTAAAAAAGGCCTTTTTGTTCATGCCATGTCAGCTGCCTTGCGCAGCCTTGGCGGCTTGCAGCTGCCGAGCCTGTTCGGTCAGGAGGGCCTTTTCCTCGGGACTCATCGCCTCCATGCGCAGGCGCACCTGGGCCATTTTTTCCAATTGCCCCGGACTGCTCTCCAGCGCCCGCAAGGCCAGGGCCAACGACGCCACGGTCGGATGATCGAAGACCAGTCCCGGATGAATTTCGCACTGCAACAACTTGCGAATACCGGCCACCAGTTTGATCACCAGCAACGAATGACCTCCGGCGGCGAAGAAGTCGCGATCGATGCCCAATCGCTCAAGTCCAAGCAACTGAGCCATGCGCGCGGCGAGCAATTGCTCCAGCGCATCGCGTGGCGCGGCGTCTTCATCGTCCGCTGTAGCCACCGCCAACTGCTGCAGTGCGTGGCGATCGATCTTGCCGTTGGCCAGTCGCGGGAATCGTTCGATCAGATGCACGTGCTGCGGCACCATCACGCTGGGCAAGCGGGCGCTCAGCTCAGCGCGCGCGGCGTCGAGCAAGCCCGTCGACAGTCCCTGCTGCGCCACGACAAAGGCCAACAGCCCCTGCTCGGCCGACGCTGCCGGCAACACCAATGCTTCGGCCACCTGTGGCATGCGCACAAGCACGGCCTCGATCTCCGCCAGTTCAATACGGAACCCACGCACCTTGACCTGCTGATCGCGCCGTCCGTATAGCTGGATCGCCCCGTCCGGCCGATAACGCGCCAGGTCACCGGTGCGATACAACCGCTGCGCCGGATCAAAGGGACTCTGGATGAACGCCTGCGCATCGGCCTCGGCATTCAGATAGCCCCGGCACAACTGCGCTCCGCCCAGATACACCTCACCCAGCACGCCCACCGGCGCCAGACGCAGATCGGCGTCCAGCACGTAAACCTGGTTGTTGCCCAGCACCTGGGTCAGCGCCGAACAGTCGCCGGCCGCGCCGTTCAGTGACAGCGGATGAATCATTACCCCCACCGTGGCTTCGGTCGGCCCGTAGTGGTTGAACACCCGGCAATCGCTGCGCAACCGGGCGATGCGCTCGACCAAGGTCGGCGCAATCGGCTCACCGCCAAGCACCAGGGTGCCCGGCAGCAGCGCCCGTTCACCGTCGAGCAGCGCCGAGAGGTGCGAGGGCACGATTTTCAAGCAGTCGATCTGCTGCTGTTGCAGGTACTGGGCAAACAACACGCCGTCCTGCATCTGCTCATCGCTGGCCACATGCAGGGTCGCGCCGTTGAACAACGCGCCAAACAACGCCGTATTACCCAGGTCCGCCGCCACGCTGGAACTGAAACCGACGTTCTTGCACTGGGCAAGCCCCAGCGCCTGACTGGCCTGGGCGGTGTAGTTGAGCAGTTGCCGATGCTCGATCACCACGCCTTTGGGCACACCGGTGGAGCCGGAGGTAAACAACACATAGGCGATATCGTTGCCCTGGGTGGCGAGCACGGGAAGTGGCGTAGCCGGATGGCTCAGCTCAGCCGCGGTCAGCGCCTTATACGGCTGATCCTGCCAGGCCGGCAGATGCGCCGCATCGGTCAACAACAACGCCGCGCCGGCCTGTTCCAGCATCAACGCCTGACGCGCCTGGGGCCACTGCACATCAAGGGGCAGATACGCCGCACCAAGGCGCCAGCTCGCCAGCATTGCAATCACCAGATCCACCGAGCGCGGCAACGCCAGCGCGACCATCGAACCGGCGCCCACGCCTTGCTGCTTGAGGCCCTGCGCCATGCTGTCGACCCGGGCTTGCAACTGGCCGTAGCTCATTTGCTGACGGGCGTCGGTCAGGGCAATGGCGTTCGGTGTATGCGACGCCAGATCGGCGATGCGCTGCGGCAGATAACGGCCATCAGCTAACGCGTGCATGGCGGGGTTGATTGCCAGCAAGCGCTGCTCTGCGGTGCGACTCAACAGATCGAGCCGCGCCAATGCGGTGTGTGGAGCGGCAAGGATCGACGCCAACAGCACGCCGTACTGTTCCAACACGGCGCTGGCCGAGGCTGGCGAGTAACGCGAGCTGGCGTAATGCAGATTGACCGCGGCAAGCTGCTGGGCAGCGTTCAATTGCACCTGCAACAGCAACTCGAATGGATCTGCCGGCACCCGCACGGACTCTGCAACAGCCCAGTTTAGGCCGCCACTGTTGCTGGCACGGTTCACCTGCCCCAGCGTAAAGCCGTAGGCCGGCCGCGCCGCCTCAGGCGACAGTTCCGGCGCCCAGTATTCCTGCCAGGTGCGATGGGCTTCCAGGCGCCCCGCCAGCTCGTCCAGCCACTCGCTGAACGACACGGTGGCAGGCAATGAAACGCTAAGCGGCAGGGTTTTCTCGAACACCCCCACGGCATGGGCGAAGTATTCATAGTCGCCACGGCTGTCATGACGCACGCCCACCAGCGCCTGCTCAAGGCCACTCAAACGTCCCAGCAACACCCACCACGCGCCTTGCAACACCATGGAAAGCGGCTGACCGAGCTGCTCGGCCAACCGTTGCAACGCGTCGCGCTGGGCCGGTTCCAGGGTCAGCGACACACAGGTATCGGCGGCCCCCGCCTCACTGCCGGCGCTGCGCGCGGCCAACCATGGCGTGGCGATGTCCGTCTGCACGCCTTGCAGGTAGTGCTGCCAGTAGGTTCGCCCGGTGGCGGCATCTTCATCAAGCACCACCTCACTGCGCCATTCCAGGTACTGAGCAAACTCGCCCGGCGCTTCGTCTTCCGGTGGCTGAACTGCGGCGTACGCTTGCTGGATTTGCTCCAGCAGCAGACTCAGCGATTGCGCATCGGCACTGTAACGGGCGATGCCCAGCACCAGTTGCCATTGCTGCGGCGCCAGACGATAGAGCACGGCCTGGACGTTTGGCGATTCGCCCACCACAAAAGCACGGCCCTGCGAATCCTTGATCTGCGCCTGGACATCCTCGGTCCGTTGCTCGCCTGCCTGTATCGTCAGCGGGAAGCGAGCGGCGCCGCTGGCGACCTGACGCAAACCGTGGAAACCGGCCACTTTGTCCAACCGCGCCAGCAGCATTGGCTGCTGCGCCAGGAGCGTATCGAAGGCGATCTGCAACCGCTGCGGATCGAGATCGCCGCCGATGACCACGCTCAGCCAACGCAATGCCTCGCCACAGGTCGCCGTGCTCGACAGTTGCTCGAGCATCGCTTGTTGCTCGGGGGTCAAGGCAAAGCCGGGATCCTGCTGGTCCATCAATACCTCGTTCATGCTCCGGTTTCCTCCAGGTTGCGGATGCCCTGGATGGCCGTCCCGGCATCGGCCTGGCCCTCCAGCGCGCTGCGCTCATACATATCGCCCATGGCAACCACGATCTTGCGGGGGCCCTCGAACGGGTCGCGGGCGTGGGCCACCAACATGTTGTCCAGCAGGATCACGTCGCCCTTGCGCCAGTCGAAACGCACCGCACAGGCTTCATACAAATCACCGATGCGCGCCATCACCTCATCCTCAATGGGTGTGCCATCGCCGTAATACACATGCCGAGGCATGCGCTCCAGACCGAACATCGACAGCAGGTCCTCCCGCACATCCGGCTCCAGCCAATAGATGTGATGCAATTGCACCTGATTGAAGAACGACTTCTCCCCGGTGATCGGGTGCGTGATGATCGCCGGCCCCGGTGTGCGGGTCTGCAACTCGTCGTTGTCGAGCCAGCGCCACTGGATACCGCCCGCCCGACACCGGGCCTCAACTTCGCGGCGGTCCTCGGTCTTGAAAAAGTGCTGCCACGACACGTCGAGTTTGTCGGTGAAGGTGCGCACATACAGCAGCCCTTTGTCTTCGAACTTCTCGCGAAGGTCCGACGGCAGTTTTTCGTACATCAACCGGCAATCCACCACTGGAGTCGCACCGCCCACAGGCGCGGCTTGCTCGCAATAGAACATTTGCTTGCGCGGCCAGCGGTCCTGATGGGAGCTTTCGTTGTGGAACAGAATCATCTTGCGCTCCGGGTACGGCGTGGAACGGTAGGTGTTCTTGCCCCCTTCCTTCTTCGGCAAATCGCCGTACTGACCATAAAGGCCGGGCTGGATCGCTTCGGCGAACGCTTCAAAGCCCTGGATGCCATCCAGTTCAAAACCGCGGAACAGAATGCCCGCATGTTCGGCCAGCTTTTGCTCGATCAGCGGCCGGTTCTGATGAATCCACTCGATGACATCCAGCTGGGGTTCACCCGGCTCCAGCATCAACGGGAATCGCTGCGGTGCTGCCACCAGTGATTCACGCACCCGCGCCGGTCGAGGCTTGGCGAGCGGTGTCACCGAGCGTTTGAGAAACTTGCCCAGCTTATCGGCCTTGGGCCCCGGGACGGTGGCAGGCTTGGCGGCGGCCGCCAAGTTGTCGACTGGCATGCTGAAAGCTCCCAATTGAATGTCCTGATCAGCGACGATCTGTTCCAACAGGGCGGTCCAGGCCTGAATCAGGTGCTGAATGTGCTCATGTCCGAACAAGGTTGTGGCGAATTGCCAAGTGCCGCGCAATTGCCCTTCTTCTTCGTCAACGAACAACGCCATGTCGAATTTAGAATGGGTCTCCAACGCCGGCAGCAATTCCACGCTCAACCCCTTTATGGAGCGGGTGCGCACCGGCACGTTGTTCATCACGAACAACACCTGGAGCAAGGGATTCATGCCCTTGTGTCGTGGCACGCCTGAGGCTTCGACAATCTGGTCGAACGGCAAGTCCTGATGCTCCAGGGCGCCAAGCAGGTTGTCCTGGGTTTGCGCCAAAAAGCTTGCGAACGTGGCATCGGCGTCCAAGCGCGAACGTAGGGGCAGCACGTTGACGAAGAAACCGATCAGCCGCTCCAGCTCCGGCTGTTCACGACCCGCCACGTCGGCGCCAACCACCAGATCTTGCGCAGCGCAGAGCCGATGCAATAACACCTGGAAGGACGCCAGCAGCGTGCTGTACAGCGTGACCCCGGCTTCGCTGGACAACCGGCGCAAGGCTCCGGTCAGCCCGGTGGGAAGCTGGAACTGCAGCGCATCGCCGTCATAGGAGGCGGTCTGGCCCCGAGGGCGGGCCAGCGGCAGGTTCAGGCGCCCCTCGTAGCCACTGAGCCGATGTTTCCAGTAGTCGGCCTGACGCGCCAGTACGCCCTGCTCTTCCAGCGCCTGCTGCCACAAGGCGAAGTCATGGTACTGAATCTCCAGGGGCGCCAACGGCATCGGCTCACCCTTGAGGGATGCCTCGTAGACCTGCACCAGTTCGTTGATCAGCAGCCCCATCGACCAGCCATCGGAGATGATGTGATGCATGGCGTAGAGCAACACATGTTCGGTCGGCCCCAGGTGCAGGATCCGCCCGCGCAGCAGCGGCGCCTGCTCCAGATCGATCGGGGTGCGGGCATTTTCCAGCGTCGCCTGGGCCACTTGTTCCTGCCGGGCACTGGGCGACAGACCAGACAGGTCGATCACCGGGAAGTCCAGTCGGACCTCATCGGCAATCAGCGCCACCGGATCCCCTTCTTCGTTTTGGCGATACGCAGTGCGCAATACGTCATGACGGCGTACCACGTCGGCAAAGCTACTCATCAGACGCTCCACCGACAACTCGCCGCACAGGCGCAGCGCCATGGGCATGCCATACGCCGAAGTGCCGCCGGACAATTGTTCGGCAACCCACAAACGTCGCTGCACCAACGACAGCGGCGCGGAACGGCGTGGCCCATGGGCCTGGAGCCGCACCCCACGGGAATCGCCCGCCCGGACCGGTCCATCGACGGTGCCGGCCATCAGTGCCGCCAGCGCCTTGAGCTGCGGATGATCGAACAGGTCACGCAGGCTCAGCGGATAGCCGGTCAGCTTGCGCAAGCGTGAAACGGCCTGGGTCGCCAGCAATGAGTGACCACCGCGCTCGAAGAAGTGGTCGTTGCGACCAACCTGTTCCAGCTCCAGCACCTCTTGCCAGACACCGGCAATCTGTTGCTCCAGCGCCCCTTCCGGCGCCACGAAGCCTTGCTGCGACTGGCTGGCGTCGAACCGAGGCAGCACCTTGCGTTCCAGTTTGCCGTTAGGGCTCACCGGCATGCGCTCAAGCAATACCCAGTGCTGCGGGACCATGTAGTCCGGCAAATGCTGGCTCAAGTGGGCCTTCAATGCCTGCTCGAATTCGTGGCGGATGTCGTCTTCGGCACTCAACAACGCCTGACGCTGTGGCACCACATAGCCCACCAGCACCGCACCGTCCTGGGCGATCACTACGGTTTCGCGGACCTGCGCATGCTCGGCCAGCCGCGCCTCGATCTCCCCCAACTCGATGCGCAGGCCACGGATTTTCACCTGATGGTCCATGCGCCCGGCGTACTCGATGACGCCGTCGGCACGGTAGCGCGCCAAATCGCCGGTCCGGTACAGGCGCGAGCCGTCTCCGAACGGGCTGGTGACGAAGCGCTCAGCCGTCAACGACGGGCGAGCATGGTAACCGCGAGCCAGGCCTTCACCGCCCAAGTACAACTCGCCCGTCACCCCCACCGGCAACGGTGAAAGGTTGTGGTCGAGGATAAACGTACTCAGGTTGGCAATCGGCTGACCGATCGGCACCGCGTCGCGGCCCTCGTCCACGCACGTCCAATGGGTCACGTCGATGGCCGCTTCGGTGGGACCGTACAGGTTATACAGACCGGCCGCCGGCAACTTGGCGAACACCTGCAATTGGGCGTCCACCGGCAAGGCTTCACCACTGCAAATAATCCGCGTCAGGCTCCGGCAACTGCCGACTGCGGGATCTTGCATGAACACCTGCAACATCGAAGGCACGAAGTGCAAGGTGGTGATCTGCTGCGTGGTGATCAGCTCGATCAGTTGCTCCGGATCGCGGTGGGCACCCGGTGGCGCCATGACCAGGGTCGAACCGGTCAGCAATGGCCAGAAAAACTCCCAGACCGATACGTCGAAACTGAACGGTGTTTTTTGCAGCACACGGTCGCTCGCGTCCAGCTGATAGGCCTCCTGCATCCAGCACAACCGATTGACCAGGGCCGAATGCCGGTTGCCCGCACCCTTGGGTTTGCCGGTGGAACCGGAGGTGTAGATCACATAGGCCAGGTTTTCGCCGCTGAGTTCGACCACCGGATTGGCCTCGCTGCGGCCAGCCAGCCAGTCGCCCGGCTGATCCAGCACCAGGCTGCGCAGGCCCGCCGGCAGCGGTAATTGTTCAAGCAAGTGGCGCTGGGTCAGCAACAAGCCAATGCCGCTGTCTTCGAACATATAGGCCAGGCGATCCTGTGGATACTCAGGGTCCAGCGGTACGTAGGCGCCACCGGCCTTGAGGATCGCCAGCAGGCCGACCACCATTTCCACCGAACGCTCCACGGCGATACCCACCAACACATCCGGCCCGACGCCTTGCTCCATCAGTACATGGGCCAGTTGGTTGGCCTGGGCATTGAGGGCCGCATAGCTCAGCCGGTGCCCGGCAAATACCAGGGCACAAGCATCAGGCGTCTTGACCACCTGCGCTTCAATCAGTCGCTGCACGCTGCAATCGAGCGGGTACGGCGTCGTGGTGGCGTTCCAAGCCTGCTGAACCCGGTGCTGTCCTGCATCGAGCAACGACAGTTGCCCCACCGAGCGCTCGCCGCCGAGCACCATCTGCTCCAGCAGATAACGCAGGGACTGGCCGATACCGACAATGTCGTCTGGCGCGAAGCTGGCGTGGTTGTAGCTCAAGAGTAACGACAGCGTGTCACCCAGGTTCACCGCCAGGGTCAGTGGATAGTTGGTTTGTTCATGATTGGCGACTTCACCGAAGCGCAACGTGTCCGGGGCGCCCTGCTGCAACGCCTGGGACACCGGATAGTTCTCGAACACGAGCAACGTGTCGAACAGCGCCGCACCGCCCTGCCCGGCCCAGCGCTGGATGTCGAACAGCGGCGTGTGTTCGTGCTCGCGCAGGCTCAGGTTCCGCCCCTGGACCTCTTGCAACCACTGGCCGATGCTCTGCTCCGCCCGCGGGCTGCCAACCAGCGGCAAGGTGTTGATGAACAGACCGATCTGTTGCTCCACGCCGGGAATATGCGCGGGACGTCCGGCCACGGTGGCGCCAAAGGCAACCACTGACTGCCCGGTGCAACGTTGCAGCAATAGCTGCCAGGCCGCTTGCACCAGTGTGTTGACCGTCACTTTCTGCTCGCGGGCAAAGGCATGCAGCCGGGCCGTGGCATGGGTATCGAGCACCTGCTCATATTCGCCGTGGCCGTCGCTTGCCTCGCCGCGATGGTCCCGGGCAAAGGCCCCCGCAAGGTGGGTCGGCTCGTCCAGTTCGGCCAGTTGTGCCGTCCAGAATTGCTCGCTGGCCTGTGGGTCCTGAAGCGACAACCAGTCGATGTAGTCCCGATAACGTCCAGACGGTCGGGCCGGTGCCTGGCCGCTGTAGCGCTGCAACACTTCCCCCAGCAACTGCGAGTTGCTCCAGCCGTCCATCAGGATGTGATGGCTGGTGTAGATCAGGTGATAGCGGTCCTCTGCCACGCGCACCACCAGCAAGCGCAACAGCGGCGCCGCATCCAGCTCGAAACCCTGCTGGCGCTGCGCCAACGCCAGGGCGTCCAGGTCCTGGGATGGATTCGCTGCGGCGCCTCCATCGTGGAACAGGAATGCAACCTCCATCTGCTTGTGTACAACCTGCAACGCCCGCTTGAAATCACCGTCCCAGACGAAACTGCTGCGCAGCACTTCATGGGTGTCCATGGCCGCCTGCCAGGCCTGGCGGAAGCGCTCGACGTCCAAGCCTGCGACATCAACACGCAGTTGATTGATGTAATTGCCGGCCTGTTGCTCATACAGCGTATGGAACAGCATGCCTTGCTGCATGGGCGACAACGGATAGATGTCTTCGATCTGCCGCGCAGCCAGCGGCAACGTGTCCAGCTGGGCCTGAGTCAACCCGGCCAGCGGGAAGTCCGACGGTGTGAAGCCCTGATGCCGGGTCTGGCAGCAGTGCTCGATCAACGCCTGCAGCTCCTGAGCGTAATCCAGGGCCAGCGCCTGGATCGTCGACTCATCGAACATCTGCGTGCTGAATGTCCAGTCGATGCTCAATTCGCCCGCGTAGACGCTGCCATTGAGCGTCAGCCAATTGTCCAGCGGCGCCAGCGGGCTCTGTGGCGCGCCCGCCGGTTCGCCGGCCGGAACAAACAGCCCAGCGGCGTCATCAGCAAATCCGCTGTCGAACTGGCCCAGATAGTTGAAGGTGATGCGTGGCACCGGCAACGCCTGCAGGGCACGCCGCGTCGACTCATCACCCAGGTAGCGCAGCACGGCGAATCCGAGGCCCTTGTCGGGTATCGCGCGCAATTGTTCCTTGATGGCCTTGATCGAATCCTCGGTGGTCGTGGCCGGTGTCAACCGGACCGGAAACAGGCTGGTGAACCAGCCGACGCTGCGGCTCAAATCCAGGTCATCGAACAGAGCCTCGCGGCCATGGCCCTCCAACTGAATCAAGGTCGAGGCCTCCCCGGTCCAGCGACCGATCACCCGGGCCAGGGCCGTCAGGAGCAGATCGTTGACCTGAGTGCGATAGGCCGCTGGCGCTTGCTGCAAGAGATGGCGGGTCTGGTTTTTATCCAGCTGCGTCTGGACCTGCGCCCCATGACACCTGCGCAGTTCGCCCTGCGGCCGGTCACAGGGCAAATCGCCGCGAGCGCCCTCAAGTTGCCCTTGCCAGTACGCCATCTGGGTTTGGAACGCTGCACTGCCCGCATGGGTTTTCAAGCGTTGCGCCCAGGCCTGGGTGGCGCTGGTCTTGGCCGGCAGTTTCGGGGTCTGGCCGGCCTGCAATTGTTCATAAGCCTGTTGCAGGTCTTCCAGCAGAATGCGCCAGGACACCCCGTCCACCACCAGGTGATGGATCACCAGCAACAGCCGTTGGCTGCCATCGGCCAGGTTCGCCAGGACACCGCGCAACAACGCGCCGCTTTCCAGGTCCAGGCTGCGCTGGGCTTGTTCGGCCAGGCGCTCCAGCGCCGGGGCATCTGCCACCTCAGCCGTCCACAACAGCGGTGAGCGACGCCAGATCGCCTGCTGTTCAGCGAGTGTTTGATGGCGAGCGGTCCAGGCGTCGTCCTCACGCCTGAAGGCCAGGCGCAAGGCATCGTGATGGGCAACCAATGCCTGCAACGCCTGCTCCAGATGCCCGGCGTGTAAAGGCCGCAACCCCTTGAGCAGCACCGACTGGTTCCAGTGATGAGGCTCGGCCATGGGCTGGTCGAAAAACCATTGCTGGAACGGCAGCAGCAGCGTCTCTCCCGTCACCGGCCCCTGATCGATAGCCAGCCCGCTGTCACCCAGGGTCGCCACGCTGGCCAGACCCTGGATGGTCTGATGTATGAACAGATCCTTGGGGCTGAAATGGATGCCTGCCTGACGGGCCCGGCTGACCATCTGGATGGAGACAATCGAATCGCCCCCCAGCTCGAAGAAGTTGTCGCTGAGCCCCACTTGCCCGCGCCCGAGCACGCTTTGCCAGATACCGGCCAACGCCTGTTCGATGGCGGTGACCGGTGCGATGTAAGCCTTGGGGTTGGCGGTGATATCGGCCTTGGGCAGCGCCTTGCGCTCCAGTTTACCGTTGGGGCTGACGGGCATTTTTTCCAGCCACAACCAGTGCTGCGGCACCATGTAGTCGGGCAAGGCCTGGCTCAAATGCTCCTTGAGATGACCTTGCAGTGTCTGGCGAACGATGTCTTCGGCGGCCAGCAACTCGGCGCGCGCCGGCACCACGTAGGCCACCAGCAAGCTCCCGTCCTGAGCGATGACAACGGCTTCACGCACGTCGTCGTGCTCGGCCAGGCGCGCTTCAATTTCACCCAACTCGATGCGCAGGCCACGGATCTTCACCTGATGATCCATCCGCCCGGCGTATTCGATCACGCCATCGGCGCGGTAGCGCGCCAGGTCGCCGGTGCGATACAGGCGCTGACCATTGCCGAAGGGGCCGGTCACGAACCGCTCGGCCGTCAGCGCCGGACGTCGATGGTAACCACGGGCCAGGCCCTCGCCCGCCAGGTACAGCTCGCCGATCACCCCTACTGGCACCGGTGACAGTTCATCATCGAGGATGCAGGTGCCCAGGTTGGCAATCGGTTGACCGATCGGCACGCTGTCGCGCCCCTCCTCGACACAGGTCCAATGGGTCACGTCGATGGCCGCCTCGGTCGGACCGTAGAGGTTGTACAGGCCGGCGTTCGGCAGTTTGGCGAACACCTGCTGCTGCGCATCCACCGGCAAGGCTTCACCACTGCACACGATGCGTTTCAGGCTGGTGCATTCGGCCACGTGTGGGTCTTGCAGGAAAGCCTGCAACATCGACGGCACGAAGTGCAGCGTGGTGATGCGCTGCGCGGTGATCAGTTCGATCAGTTGTGTCGGGGCGCGATGAGCGCCCGGCGCGGCCACCACCAGTGTCGAGCCGGTCAGCAGCGGCCAGAAAAACTCCCAGACCGACACGTCGAAACTGAACGGCGTTTTTTGCAGCACGCTGTCGTCCGCCTCCAGCCGATACGCGTCCTGCATCCAGCACAGCCGGTTGACCAACGCCGAATGACGATTACCCGCGCCCTTGGGCTTGCCGGTGGAACCCGAGGTGTAGATCACATACGCCAGGTTTTCGCCGTCGAGTCTGACGTGCGGATTGGCGTCGAGGCCTGCTTGCAGCCCGTCATCGGGCAGATCCAGCACCAGGCTGCGCAGCCCCGGCGGGATCGGCAATTGTTCAAGCAAGTGGCTTTGGGTCAGCAGCAAACCGATGCCGCTGTCTTCAAACATATAGGCCAGGCGCTCCCGTGGATATTCAGGGTCCAGCGGCACGTAGGCACCGCCGGCCTTGAGAATCGCCAACAGCCCCAGCACCATTTCCACGGAACGCTCCACGGCAATGCCCACCAGCACATCCGGACCGACACCCTGCTCGATCAGCCGGTGAGCCAAGCGATTGGCCCGGGTGTTGAGCTGGGCATACGTCAGGCGTTGCTCGCCGAAAACCAGCGCCGGGGCGTCCGGGGTTCGCCGCACCTGTTCTTCGATCAACCCGTGCACACTGCGATCGAGGGGGTATTGCGCCGTCGTCGCGTTCCAGTCGAGCAGCATCCGCCGCCGTTCGTCAGCGTCCAGTAGCGCCCACTGCGCAACGGGCCGATGCAGGTCCTGCACCAGGCCTTGCAACAGGTTGAGCCAATGCCGGCCCATGCGCTCGATGGTGGCCGGCTCGAACAGATCCGTGGCATAGGTCAGGGCGGCGTGCAGGCCTTGCGGGCTCTCACTGGTATCCAGGCTCAGGTCGAATTGTGCGGTGCGCTGTTCCCAGCCAAGCGGTTCGACCGCCAGGCCCGGCAAGGCATTGGCCAGTGCCGCACCGGTTTCGTTGCGGTGGTTGAACATGGCCTGGAACAACGGGCTGTGGCTCAGGTTGCGCTGCGGTTGCAAGGCATCGACCAATTGCTCGAACGGCAGGTCCTGATGCATCTGCGCCGCCATGGCTGTCTGCTTGAGTTGTTGCAGCAAATCTGCGCCGGTCAGATCACGGTGGAATTCGGCCCGCAGCACCTGGGTATTGACGAAGAAACCGATCAACCGCTCGGTTTCCAGGCGATGACGGTTGGCAATCGGCACCCCGACGCGGATGTCGGCCTGACCGCTGTAGCGATGTAGCAGCGCTTGGAAAGAACCGAGCAACAGCACGAACAGCGTGACGTTTTCCCGTCGGGCCAGGGCTTTGAGGGCGTCGCTCAGCGAGCGATCCAGCACAATCGGCAAACGCGCGCCGCGCAGGCTTTGCTGCGCCGGGCGCGGATGGTCCGTGGGCAGCTCCAACAGCGGTTGCTCGCTGCCCAGTTGCCCGGTCCAGTAGGCCAGTTGTCGCTCCCGTTCGCCGGCGGCCATCCATTGCCGCTGCCAGACGGCATAGTCGGCGTATTGCACCGCCAGAGGCGGCAACTGCGCAGGCTGTTCCTGAATGAACGCCGAATACAGGCTCATCAGGTCGTCGACCATCACCTGCAACGACCAGGCGTCGGCAACGATGTGATGCACGGTCAGGACCAGAATGTGCTCCTGCTCGCTCACATCCAGCAGCGCCACGCGCAACAGCGCCTCGCTCAGCAGATCGAACGGGCGTTGCGTCTGCTGCTCGAGGAACGCCTGAATACTGGCCTCGTCAGCCACTGCCAGGCGTTGCTCGACGAAGTGGACCTGCCCCTGTGGGCGAATCACCTGGCAGGTGCGGCCATCGTCCTCCACGAACTCCGTGCGCAGGCTTTCGTGACGTTGCAGCAGCGCTTCAAAACTGTGGCGCAGGGCGATTTTGTCCAGCGCACCGCGCATCCGCAGCGCAGTCGGAATATTGTAGGCGGCGCTGTCGGGGTCCATTTTCCACAGGAACCACTGGCGTTCCTGGGCAAACGACAGCGGCAGCGGTGCGTCACGCGTCACCGGCACCATCGCAGGCGCCTGCTCGCCTTGGCCGGCGTCGAGAGCATTGACGAAGTCCTGCAACGTGCTGTGTTCGAACAGGCTGCGCAGCGGCACTTCGATAGCCAACGCTCGACGGACCCGAGACACCACCTGGGTGACCAGCAGCGAGTGCCCGCCCAACTCGAAGAAGTTGTCCTCCAGCCCTACCCGCTCAAGCTTGAGCACCTCCTGCCAGATCGCCGCCACCTGTTGCTCACGCTGACTGCGGGGCGCCACGTAATGCCGCTGCACTTCGCCCACATCGGGCGCCGGCAACGCCTTGCGATCGACCTTGCCATTGGGCGTCAGCGGCAGTTGTGCCAGGAACACCAAGTGCGCCGGAACCATGTACTCGGGCAATTGCGCCTTGAGCGCGGCCTTGAGCGAAGCGCGTAACGAAGCCTCGTCCGCTATTTCACTGGTCGCGGGCACCACGTAACCCACCAGTTGTGCACCGGTCGGGGCTTCATGGGCCACCACCACGGTTTCCCGCACAGTGTCCTGGGCCAGCAATGCGGCTTCGATTTCACCCAGCTCGATACGCAAGCCGCGAATCTTGACCTGATGGTCGATGCGTCCGATGTACTCGACCACGCCTTCGGCCCGATAACGGGTCAGGTCGCCGGTGCGGTACAGCCGCTCACCCGAGGTGGAGAACGGGTCCGGCACAAACCGCTCGGCGGTCAACGCCGGACGTTGAAAGTAGCCGCGGGCCAGCCCGTCGCCGCCGATCAGCAACTCACCCGGGGCGCCCGGAGGGTTGAGCGTCAGGTCACTGCCTACGATGTACAGGGCGGTGTTGTCCAGCGGCTTGCCCAGGAACGGACGGCTGTTTTCCAGACTCAGCGGATGCACCGCCGACCAGATCGTGGTCTCGGTCGGGCCATAGAGATTCCAGACCTTCGGCGAAAGCGCCAGCAGTCGTTGCGCCAACTCCAGGGGCAACGCCTCGCCGCCGCAGAGGAACGTGCGACCGGCCAGCACCGCCGAGTGCTCATGATCCAGCAACATGCGCCAGCTCGAAGGTGTGGCTTGCAGCACGCTCACGTCGTGACGCTCGATCAGCGCCAGCACCGCTTGCGGATCCTGGTGCACGTCCTGGCCGGTCAGCACCACGCTGGCGCCGGCCGACAACGGCCCGTAGATTTCCAGGCCAAAAATGTCGAAGGAAAACGTCGTCAGCGACAGCATGCGATCGCTGGCCGTGATGCCTGGCCGGGCGATCATGCTGGTGACGAAGTTGCTCAGCGCGCCATGGCGGACCATGACGCCCTTGGGTTTACCGGTGGAACCGGAGGTGTAGATGACGTAGGCCAGGTGCTCGGTGGTCAATGGCACCGCCGGGCATGTGGACGGTGCGGCCTGCCACGCGGCGTCCGGCTGGTCCAGCAACAGGGTGCGCAGGGTCGCCGGGATCGGCAGTTGAGCCTGCAAGCGGGCCTGGGTCAGCAGCAACTCGATGCCGCTGTCCTGGATCATGTAGGCCAGGCGATCCTCGGGGTACGCCGGGTCCAGCGGCACATAAGCGCCTCCGGCCTTGAGAATCGCCAGCAGGCCGACAAGCATCTCGGCGCTGCGCTGCACCGCGATGCCCACCGGCTGGTCCGGCGTCACGCCCAGGCCGATCAAGCGGTGGGCGAGTTGGTTGGCGCGGGTATCCAGTTGCCCGTAGCTCAGGGCCTGTCCATCAATGCTCAGCGCCAGTGCATCAGGCGTTATCCGCGCCTGTTCGGCGATGCGCTGGTGCACGCACAGGGCATCGCTGCCATGGTCGACCACGCGGTGCCAGTCTTGCTGTGTGCGGCGCTGCTGGGCGGTGTCGAGCAGCGGCAACTCACCGATGCGCTGCTGCGGCGCATCGACGATGCCCTGCAACAGGTTCAGCCAGTGGCAGGCCAGGCGTTCGATGGTGTGGGGTTCGAACAGGTCGGTGGCGTAGGTCAGCTCCGCCGCGACACCCTGCCCGGTTTCATAAGTGCCCAGGGTCAGATCGAACTGGGCGGTGCGCCCTTCCCACACCAGGTCTTCGACGTTCAAGTGCGGCAGTTGCAGTTGCCGGTCCTGGGTGTCGCTGGCGGTCTGGTGGTTGAACATGACCTGGAAGATCGGACTGTGGCTGAGGCTGCGCTCAGGTTGCAGGGCCTCGATCAACTGCTCGAACGGCAAGTCCTGATGAGCCTGGGCGGCCATGGCCGACTGCTTGACCTGCGCGAGCAAACGGTCGAACGGCAGTTGTCCATCCACATGAGCGTTGAGCACCTGGGTGTTGACGAAAAAGCCGATCAGGCCCTCGGTCTCGACCCGATTGCGGTTAGCCACCGGCACGCCGACGCGGATCTGCGGCTGGCCGCTGTAGCGATGCAGCAAGGCCTGGAACGAGGCCAGCAAGACCATGAACAGACTGGCACCTTCGCGCTGGGCCAACTGCTTGAGCGCCGCGCCCAGTTCCGGCGGCAGGTTCAGGTCCAGGCGCGCCCCGCGAAAACTCTGCACGGGCGGGCGCGGATGATCGAGGGGCAACTCCAATACCGGTTGTTCGTCGCCCAGGGTCTGCACCCAATAGGCCAACTGCCGCTCACGCTCACCGGCCTCGAGCCAGTGACGCTGCCAGATCGCATAGTCGGCGTATTGCACACTCAGCGCTGGCAACGCCAACGGCTGGCTGGCGGTGTCGGCCGCGTAGTGACGCACCAGCTCATCCACCAGCACCTGCATCGACCAGCCATCGGCAATGATGTGGTGCTGGATCAGCGCCAGCACGTGGTCGTCCTCGGCGATTTTCAACAGCGAAACCCGCAGTAACGGCCCCTGGCGCAAATCGAACGGGCGTGCGGTTTCAGCCTCGACGAACGCCTTGATGGCGTCGTCCTCGCTGGCCAACGGAGCGGCGGTCAAGGCCTGCACGGCGATGCCCAGGGGCATGTGCCGGTGGATGACCTGCACGGTCTGCTCGCCGTTCTCGCCGAAGGTGGTGCGCAAGCTTTCGTGGCGCTCGAGCAGTGCGTTGAAACTGCGCTCCAGGGCCGGCACGTCCAACTGCCCTTTGAGGCGCAGGGCACTGGGGATGTGGTAAGCCGAGCTGTGGGGATCCATTTGCCAGAGGAACCATTGACGTTCCTGTGCGTAGGAGAGCGGGATGTGTTCGAACCCGAGACGGACCTGGGGAATCGGCAAATTGGCCGGCGAGACGCCCTCTTCGAGCATCTTCTCCAGGTACAGCTTACGTTTGTCCAGCGGCAGAGTGATAAAGCGCTTGGCAATCGTCAAAGCAACACTCTTGTCCATCAGACTTCCTCCATTTCATCAAGCAGGGCTTGCAGCTTGCTGAGTTTCTGTTCATTGATTGGCGCGTCCCCGGTGTCCAGTTGCGCGACAAAATCCCTCAGGACGGGGTGCTGGAAAATCAGTTGCGGGGTCAGGGTCAACCCCAGTTCGAGCGCCATGCGCGAGACGACATTGACTGCCAGCAGCGAATGGCCGCCCAGCTCGAAAAAGTGATCGTTCAGGCCCACGCGCTGCACCGTGAGCACCTGTGCCCAGATCGCCGCGACCTGCTGCTCAAGCTCAGTGACCGCAGCGACATAACCGGCCTGCAACCAGCCAGTGTCCACAGCCGGCAGGGCCTTGCGGTCGAGCTTGCCGTTGGGGGTCAGCGGCAATTGCTCGAGGAACAGCAGATGGGTCGGGATCATGTAGTCGGGCAGGTGCTCCTTGAGCCTGGCCTTGAGTTCATCGCGCAGTGCGCGTTGCTCCTCGGTGTCATCCAGGTTCAGGGACGGAGCGACCACGTAGGCCACCAGTTGCTGGCCGCCCGACACGTCCTGGGCCAGCACCGCCACTTCACGCACCTGGGGTTGTTGCAGCAGCCGTGCTTCGATTTCTCCCAACTCGATGCGGAAGCCGCGGATCTTCACCTGATGGTCGATGCGGCCCTGATACTCGAGCACGCCATCGGCGCGATAACGGCTCAAGTCACCCGTGCGGTACAGCCGTTCGCCGTTTGTGGAAAATGGGTTGGGCACATACTTCTCGGCCGTCATCGCGGCGCGGCCGAGGTAGCCACGGGTGATGCCCGCGCCGCTCAGGTACAGCTCGGCTGAAACGCCCTGGGGCACCGCTTGCAGGTTGGCGTCGAGCAGGTAGCTGGCGGTGTGCTTGACGGGCCGGCCGATGTTCGCCGTGCCGCCGGCAGTGCGGCGGGTCCAGGTGGAATAAGTGGTGTCTTCCGAGGGACCGTAAAGGTCGTAGACGTGCTCAATGCCGCTCTCACAGTACAGAGAGTCCACCAGGCTTTGCTTCAGCGGTTCCCCGGCCAGGTTGATGATGCGCACGCTGGCCGGAATCTCGCCGCTGCGCTGCAACGCGGCGATGGCCGAGGGCACGCTGTTGATCAGCCGTACTTGATCGCGGGCCGGCAGTTGCGGCAGCTCCAGGGCGTTGCGGGCGATGATCAGCGAACCGCCGTTGGCCAGGGTCACGAACAGCTCCCACACCGACAAGTCGAAGCACACCGAGGTCGAAGCGAGCACGCCCTGAATGTCATCGCGACTGTAGACCGATCTGGACCAGTCGATCAGCGCCAGCACGTTGCGATGGGCAATCGCCACGCCCTTGGGCTGGCCGGTGGAGCCGGAGGTGTAGATCACGTAGGCGAGGTTGTCGGGCGTCACGGTTGTGTGGGGTGCGCTCAATGGGTAGTGCGCCAGGTCGAGCTGATCCAGCATGAGCACGGCGGTTTCGGCCGGTACGCTCAGCGTTGCCGCCACCGATTGTTCAGTCAGCAATACCCGCGCGCGGCTGTCGTCGAGCATGTAGGCCACGCGCTCGGCCGGGTAATCCGGGTCCAGCGGCACGTAGGCGCCACCGGCCTTGAGCACCGCCAGCAGGGCAATCAGCAGGTGCTCGGAGCGCGGCATCGCCACGCCCACACGCACTTCCGGGCCCACGCCCATTTCGATGAGCTGGTGAGCCAGGCGATTGGCGCGGCCATCGACTTCGCTGTAGCTCAGTCGGGTATTGGCGAAGGTCACCGCCAGGGCATCCGGTGTGGCCTCGGCCTGGCGAGCAATCATCTGGTGAATGCACAGCGCTTGTTCGAAGGGCGCATCAACCGGGTTCCAATCGTGGGTCAGACGCTGATGCTCATCGAACTCCAGCATCGACAGTTCACCCAGGCAACGCTCGCCGCTATCGGTCATCTGGCCCAGCAACTGAGCCAGATGGGTCGCCAGTCGCGTCACTGTGGCGGGTTCGAAACTGGCCCGCTGGTAGCTCATGTGCACCGACAACTGCCGATCCAGGCCCACCAACAGCGTCAACGGGTAGTTGGTCTGCTCTTGGGTGGCCGCCGGACCAAAGCGCAGGCCATCCGGCGCGCCCTGTTCCAAGGCCTGGGCAATCGGATAGTTTTCGAACACCAGCAAACTGTCGAACAGCGCTTCACCGCCCTGCCCGGCCCAGCGCTGGATGTCCAGCAACGCGGTGTGCTCAAACTCGCGCAGCGCCAGGTTCTGTGCTTGTAGCGCTTGCAGCCAACTGTCCAGGGACTGCTCGGCCCGAGGGCTGGCGATCACCGGCAGGGAGTTGATGAACAGGCCGATCTGCTGCTCGATACCGGGCAAGTCCGCCGGACGACCAGCCACCGTCGCGCCGAAGGCCACGGTGTCTTTGCCGGTGTAACGCTGCAACAGCAGCAGCCACGCGGCCTGCACCAGCGTGTTGACGGTGACTTTCGAGGCACGGGCGAAAGCTTCCAGACGGCGGGTCAGCGTCTCGTCCAGGACCTGCACGTGATCGCCGTAGCCCGTGTCGGCCTCCCCGGACTGCGCAACGGCATCGGCCAGCCTCGTCGGGACCTCCAAACGTTGCAGCGCAGGCTTCCAAAACGCTTCGCTGGCGGCACCATCCTGGCGTTGCAGCCAGGCGATGTAGTCGCGGTAACGACTGCCGTGAACCGAGACGCTCTGGCCGCTGTAGCGCTGCAACACTTCCCCCAGCAACTGGGAATTGCTCCAGCCGTCCATCAGGATGTGATGATGGGTGTAGATCAACTGATAGCGCTGCTCATCGAGCCGCACGATCAGCAGTCGCAACAGGGCCGGCGCGCTCAGGTCCAGCTGCCGACGCTCGGCTTCGGCCAGGGCCTGCAAGGTTTCATCGCGCTGCGCATCGTCCCGCAAATCATGCAAGCGGTAAGGCAAGTCCAATTGCTTGCTGACGATCTGCACCGGATCTGGCAGGTCACCCTGCCAGACAAACCGTGTGCGCAGGATGTCATGGGCGTCCACCGCCGCCTGCCAGGCTTGACGGAAACGTTGCGGCTCCAGGCCTTCAACGTCCAGGCGCAATTGGTTGATGTAGTCGCCCGTGGCGTCGCCGTAGACGCTATGGAACAGCATCCCTTGTTGCATCGGCGACAGTGGATACAGGTCGGCGATCTGCGCCGTCGCCACCGGCAAATCATCGAGTTGCTGCTGGTTCAGGCGGGCTAGGGGGAAGTCCGACGGCGTCACGCCGCCATGCTCGCCGTGGCAGCAATGTTCGATCAAGCCTTGCAGCTCGCGGGCGTAATCGTCGGCCAGGGCCTGAACGGTGGCTTCGTTGAACTGCTCGCGGCTGAAGGTCCAGCCCAGGTTCAGTTCGCCGCCAAACACTTGGCCGTTCAGCGCCAGGACGTTGGCCAGCGGAGCCTGGGCGTTCAATTCATCGCCGGCGCCTTCGCTGGCCGGCACGAACAAGGCACCTTGCGCTTCGCTAAAGCTGGCATCGAACTGCCCCAGGTAATTGAAGGTCAGCTGCGGTACCGGCAGCCGGGCAAGGATCGCCTGCGTCGGGTTATCCGCCAGATGAGCCAAGGCACCGAAACCCAGGCCTTTGTTGGGGATCGAGCGCAACTGCTCCTTGATCTGCTTGAGAGAGGTCCCCAGGTCCATCGACGGCGTCAGTCTGGCCGGGTACAGGCTGGTGAACCAACCGACGGTGCGGGTCAGGTCCACGTCATCGAACAACGCTTCGCGGCCATGGCCTTCGAGCTGGATCAACGCGCTGTCGGTGCCGGTCCAGCGCACCATGACCCGGGCCAAAGCGGTGAGCAGCAGATCATTGACCTGGGTGCGATAGGCCTTGGGCGCGTCTTGCAGCAATTGGCGAGTCAATGAAGCATCGAGCCGGGTGTGTACCGTCAGCGCGAGGTGGTTGTGCTGGCCGCCCTGGGGATTGTCCATCGGCAACCGCCCATCGACACCCTCCAGCCGGGTCTGCCAGTAGGCCAGTTCTTCCTGCAACGACGCGCTGCGGGCATAACCTTGCAAACGTTCGGCCCAGACCTGTGCCGAGGTGGTTTTCGCCGGCAACTGCAGCATCCCGCCGTCGGCCAGTTGCCGGTAGGCGCTTTGCAGATCGTCGAACAGAATCCGCCACGACACGCCATCCACCACCAGGTGATGGATCACCAGCAACAGCCGCTGACTGCCATCGGCCAACGTCGCCAGCACCGCCCGCAGCAGCGGACCGTCTTGCAGGTCCAGGCTGCGTTGCGCGCGGTTGGCAATGTTTTCCAGCGCCTGGGCGTCAGGCACGTCCACCGCCCAAAGCAGCTCTGCGCAGTGGCTGGCCGGGGACCGGTAAGTGGCCTGCCAGCCCTCGCTGCGTTCGCTGAAGCTCAAGCGCAGGCCATCGTGGTGCACCACCAGCGCGCTCAAGGCTTGCGCCAGCACGCGGGCATCCAGGGCGTGCGTGGGTTTGAGCATCACCGCCTGGTTCCAGTGCTGACGCTCAGGGATCGCCTGCCCGAAGAACAGCCGTTGCACCGGCAACAGGGTCAGCGTACCGCTCACCGGCCCTTGATCGATGACCTGCGTGGTTTCACCCGAACGCGCCACCACCGCCAACGCTTCGATGGTCTGGTGCTGGAACAAGTCTTTGGGGGTGAAGTGAATACCGGACTGACGGGCGCGGCTGACCACCTGGATCGAGACGATGGAATCGCCCCCCAGTTCGAAGAAGTTATCCCGCAGGCCGACTTGGCCGAGCTTGAGCACGTCCTGCCAGATGGACGCCAGTTGCTGCTCCAGGGTGCTGCGCGGTGCCACGTAGCGTTGCTGCAATTGACTGACGTCAGGCTTGGGCAGGTTCTTGCGGTCGAGCTTGCCGTTGGGGGTCAGTGGCAGGCGTTTGAGCAGCAGCAGATAGGCCGGGACCATGTGCGCCGGCAGGGTAGCCTTGAGTTGATCGCGCAGGTGCTCGGTGAAATCGGCACGCGGAGCCATTGATTCATCGGCCACCACATAGGCCACCAGACGCTTGCCGCTGCCGGCGCTGCCTTCCTGGGCGACCACCACCGCTTCACGCACGCCCTCGAGGGCTTGCAGGCTGGCTTCGACTTCTCCCAATTCGATACGGAAACCACGAATCTTCACCTGGTTGTCGATGCGGTCCAGGTAATCGAACGTGCCGTCGGCGCGCTGGCGCACCAGGTCGCCGGTGCGGTACAGCAAGCCACCACCAGCACTGAACGGGTCGGCGATAAACCGCTCGGCCGTCAAGCCTGGACGGTTGAGGTAACCACGAGCCAGACCGCTGCCGCCCAGGTACAGCTCACCGGCCATGCCTTGGGGCAGCAGGTTCAGGTCGGCGTCCAGCACGTAAGCGCTGCGGTCGCCGATGCGGCTGCCGATGGGCGCATACGCGGCGCCGCACACCTCGTCACGACCCGCTTTCCAGATCAGCGGCGTGACCACGGTTTCGGTCGGGCCGTAGCCGTTGATGATGAAATCTGGATTCAGGGCGCGCTTGACCCGTTCGAAACTGGCGTTGGCCACCGCATCGCCGCCAAAGCAATAGATCCGCACCTTCGGCGGGTTGCCTTCGCGCTCGGCGTGTTCGGCCAGTTGTTGCAGGTACACCGGCGGGAACGCCACCACCGTCACAGCGTGCTCGCGCAGGGCGTTGTAGGTTTGTTCCGGGGTCCACAGGCTGTCATCGCGAATCAGCAAGGAGGCACCGTGGGTCAGGCTGGTGAGCCAGCGCTCATGGGCACCGTCGAAGGCGAAGGACATGAAATGGAATTCGCAATCGCTGCTGTGCATTTCATAGCGCTCGCCGATGGCCTGGCAGTGCATCGCCAGCGGACCATGGGCCACACTCACACCCTTGGGATTTCCGGTGGAACCGGAGGTGTAGATCACATAGGCGAGGTTTTGCGGGTCGATCTGGACGGACGGTGCGCTCAGCGGTTGCTGGCTCAGGTCCAGGCGATCGAGCTCCAGCACCTGGGCGGCGCCTTCCAACGGCAACTGCGCCGACACCCGGGAGTCGGTGAGCAACAACGCCAGCCCTGAATCCTCGATCAGGTACGCCAGGCGTTCACGGGGATAGCCGGTGTCCAGCGGCACATAAGCACCGCCGGCCTTGAGCACCGCCAGCAGCGCGACAATCACCCCTTCGCTGCGCGGCAAGGCCACGCCGACCCGCGTTTCCGGGCCCACACCATGGGCCATCAGTGCGTGGGCCAATTGGTTCGCCCGCCGCTCGATGTCGCCATAGCTGAAACGCTGACCGTCAAAGATCACCGCCGTGCTGTGCGGGTTTAGCGCTGCCAGATGGGCGATGCGCTGGTGTACGGCAATGTCGGTCGGGTATGGCTGCGGATGGTTGGCCGCCTGTTGCCGAGCCTGCTCCTCGGCGCCGGCCAAGGCGATTTCCCCCAGGTTGCGCACCGCCGATTCGGCGAAGCGTTCCAGCAGTTGCAACAGGTGCTCGCTGATGCCGGCGATGGCCGCCGGGCTGAAATGCGCCCGGTCGAAACTGTAATGCAGCGCCAAGTTCTGGCCAATGGTCACCGCAACGCTCAACGGGTAATGGGTTTGCTCCTGGTGCGTGACCTCACCGAACACCACGCCCTGCCCGGCGCCTTCTTGCAGGGCCTGAGCGATGGGGTAGTTTTCGAACACCAGGATGTTGTCGAACAGCGCTTCGCCGCCCTGCCCGGCCCAGCGCTGGATGTCGGCCAACGGCGTGTGCTCGAAATCCCGCAGGCTGAGGTTCTGCGCCTGCACCGCTTGCAGCCAGGCGCCGACCGACTGATCCGGGCGCGGCGCGGCGATCACCGGCAACGTGTTGATGAACAGGCCGACCTGTTGCTCGATGCCCGGCAAGTCCGCCGGACGCCCGGCCACAGTGGCACCAAAGGCCACACAGTCGTGACCAGTATAGCGTTGCAGCAACAACAGCCACGCCGCTTGCACCAGGGTATTGAGGGTGACTTTCTGCTGGCGGGCAAACTGTTCCAGGGCCTGGGTGCGCGGGACATCCAGGGTCTGGAAGTGATCGCCATGACCGCTGTGGATTTCGCTGGCGGACATCACTCGCGCCAAGCGGGTCGGCTCCTGCAAAGTCGCCAGTTGAGCGCTCCAGAACGCCTCGCTCAATTGCCCGTCCTGACGTTGTAGCCAGGCGATGTAATCGCGATAGCGCCCGATGGCGCTGGCCGACGTGCGGCCGCTGTAGCGTTGCATCACCTCACCGAGCAGCTGCGAATTGCTCCAGCCGTCCATCAAGATGTGGTGATAGGTGTAGATCAAATGCCATTGCCCGGCGCCGGTCTGCACCAGCACCAGGCGCAACAGCGGCGCCTGGCTCAGATCGAAACCTTGCGCGCGCTCGCTATCGGCCAGCGCGGCAAGGGCCTGCGACGGATCGCTATGCTCGCGCCAGTCCAGCACCGTGAACGGCAATTGCACCTTTTTGTGGACGATCTGCAGCGGCTGCTGCAATTGCCCCTGCCAGACGAAGCCGCTGCGCAAGATGTCCTGCGCATCGACGGTGGCTTGCCAAGCGGCGCGGAAACGTTCGGTGTCCAGGCCTTGCACGTCCACCCGCAACTGGTTGACGTACTCGCCGGCGGCCTGCTCGTAGAGGGTGTGGAACAACAGTCCCTGTTGCATCGGCGACAGTGGATAGAGATCGTCGAGCTGGCCGGCCGGCACCGGCAGCCCGTCGAGTTGCGCCTGAGTGACAGGCGCCATCGGGAAATCCGACGGTGTGGCTTGCGGCGTGACCAGGTTGGCGCAGTGTTCGATCAGCGCCTTGAGCTCAATGGCGTATCGATCGACCAGTTGCTGCACGGTCGCGCGGTCGAACATCTCACGGCTGAAACCCCAGCTCATCGCCAGTTCGCCGCCATAGACCTGACCTTCCACGGTCAGCCAGTTGGCCAGGGGTGCCGTCGGGTCCTGGGCGACGCCACTGCCTTCGCTGGAGGGCACGAACAACGCCGCTTCATCGAACTGCCGGTCGAACTGGCCGAGATAGTTGAACGTGATGCGCGGTGGCGCCAGGTCCGCCAGTTCGGCGCGCACCGAAGGTGCCGCCAAATGACGCAGCACGCCATAACCCAGGCCTTTGTCCGGGACGCCGCGCAGGTGTTCCTTGATCGCCTTGATCGACCCACCGAGATCGTCGCTGGCCGTCAGTTTCACCGCGAACAGGCTGGTGAACCAACCCACCGTCCGGGTCAGGTCGATGTCATCGAACAGCGCTTCACGGCCATGACCTTCCAGTTCGATCAGCGTGTCCGGCTGCCCGCTCCAGCGAGTGATGGTGCGGGCCAGCGCGGTCAGCAGCAGATCGTTGACCTGGGTGCGATACGCAGCAGGTGCCCGTTGCAGCAATTGTCGGGTCAGTTCGGCATCCAGACGCCATTCGATCTTCGCGCCGTGGGCATTTTCCAGGCTGCCTTGGGGCCGATCGCACGGCAGGTCCAGCGCGCCCTGGTGCTGGGCTTTCCAGTAGGCCAACTGATCGTCGAAGCGCGGCGCTTCGGCGTTCAGACGCGCGGTCCAGCTCTGGAATGCGCTGGTCTTGGCCGGCAAGGTCACGCCGCCACCCGCCGCCAGTTGTTCGTAAGCCTGCTGCAAATCTTCCAGCAACACCCGCCACGACACACCGTCTACCACCAGGTGATGGATGACCAGCGCCAGCCGCTGACTGCCGTCGGCCAGATTCACCAACATGGCGCGCAACAGCGGCCCTTCTTGCAGGGAGAGGCTGCGCTGCGCCTCGTCGCACAGCGCATTCAGTTGCTCGGCGGATTGGGCATCGCGCAACCACAGATCAGCGCTTTGCAGCAACGGTCCGTGGCTCTGTCGCCAGCCGTCCGCGCCCGGCACAAAGCGCAGGCGCAGGGCATCGTGATGATTGATCACGCACGTCAGCGCCGCATCGAGCCATTGCCCATTCAAGGGCTCGCGAGCGGTCAGCAGCAGCGACTGGTTCCAGTGCTCACGGGCGTTCATCGGCCGCGAGAAAAACTGCTGCTGGATCGGCCCGAGAAGAGCCTCGCCGGTGATAGGCCCCTGGTCCACCGCACTGTGATGGTCGAGGCTGGCGACCAGGGCCAGGCTGCGCACGGTCTGGTACTGGAACAGATCACGCGGATTGATACCGATACCGACCTGTCGCGCACGGCTCACCACTTGAATGGAGATGATCGAATCACCGCCCAGCTCGAAGAAATTGTCTTCGAGGCCGACCCGCTCCAGCCCGAGTACATCCTGCCATATTTCAGCCAGCGCGATCTGCAGCGCATCCTGCGGCGCGACGAACGCCTGCTGTGGCGCCGCATCCGGTTGCGGCAGGGCCTTGCGGTCCAGTTTTCCGTTGGCGGTGACCGGTAATCCGGCCAACGGCATCAGGTAGGTCGGCACCATGTATTCCGGCAGACTGCCCAGCAGCCACGCTTTGAGGTCCTGCTGCCACTGCTCGTGCGGGTGGGTGTTTTCCAGCACCAGATAACCCACCAGATGCTTGCCGTCCTGCACCAACACCACCGCCTCGCGCACCAGCGGGTGCTGCATCAGGCGGGTTTCGATTTCGCCCAGCTCAATGCGCAGGCCACGCAGCTTGACCTGATGGTCGAGGCGGCCAAGGTATTCGATCACCCCGTCGGCACGCTGGCGCACCCGGTCGCCGGTGCGGTACAGGCGCGCGCCGTCATGGAAGGGGCACGGTACAAAACGCTCGGCGGTCAGCGCCGGGCGCTGGTGATAACTGCGCGCCAGCCCCGCACCACCCAAGTACAACTCGCCAGGCACGCCGTACGGCACCGGCGCCAATTGCGCGTCGAGCACGTGGGTGCGCAGGTTGGCGATCGGCCGACCGATCGGCACGCAATCGGCACCTTCGTCGACGCATGTCCAGTGGGTCACGTCGATGGCCGCTTCGGTCGGCCCGTACAGGTTGTAGAGGCTGGCGTTCGGCAGTTTGGCGAAGACTTGTTTCTGCGCATCCAGCGGCAAGGCTTCGCCGCTGCAGACGATGCGCCTTAGCCCTTCACAGGTTTGCACGCCCGGTTCATGGATAAACGCCTGCAGCATCGACGGCACGAAGTGCAGCGTGCTGATGCGGTAACGGTTGATGATATCGATCAATTGCAGCGGGTCGCGGTGCGCACCCGGCGCGGCCACCACCAGACACGCACCAGCCATCAGCGGCCAGAAGAATTCCCACACCGACACATCGAAGCTGAACGGCGTTTTTTGCAACACCGCATCGCTGTCATCCAGGCCGTAAGCCTGCTGCATCCAGCACACACGGTTGACCAGAGCCGCGTGACTGTTGCCCGCGCCCTTGGGTCTGCCAGTGGAACCGGAGGTGTAGATCACATAGGCCAGACTCAACGGATCAACCGTCACCTCGGGGCGACGTTCGCTGTAACCGTCGAGCCAGCCACTCGGCTGATCGAGCAAAATCACGCTGACGCCATCGGTTGGCAGCTCCGCCGCCAGAGAGTGCTGGGTCAGCAGCAAGGCGATGCCGCTGTCTTCGATCATGTAGGCCAGGCGATCCTGCGGGTACTCCGGGTCCAGCGGCACATAGGCGCCGCCGGCCTTGTGGATCGCCAGCAGACCGACCACCATCTCCACCGAACGCTCGACGCAGATCCCCACCAGCGTGTCCGGCCGCACACCGCGCTCACGCAGCAGATGGGCCAGGCGGTTGGCGCGGGCATCGAGTTGGGCGTAGCTCAGGCTTTGTTCGCCAAACAACAACGCCGGAGCATCCGGGGTGCGCGCCACTTGGGCTTCAATCAGTTGATGCATGCAGCGATCGGTCGGATAGCGTTGGGCCGTGGCATTGCCACCGTGCACCAGGGTGTTGTGCTCGTCGGCGTCGAGCAGCGGCAATTCGCCGATGCGTTGCGACGGATCGGCGACCATCGCCGCCAGCAAACGCAACCAATGCCGGGCCATGCGCGCGATGGTTGGCGCTTCGAACAGGTCGTTGGCGTACGTCAGCGCGGCGTGCAGCTTGCCGGCCTTTTCGTAGGTGTCCAGGGTCAGGTCGAACTGGGTGGTGCGGCCCTGCCAGTCGAGCATGCCGAGTTCCAGCCCGGACGCGGTGCTGACCGTGGTGAGGTCGGCTACGTGCGGCTGATGGTTGTACATCACCTGGAACAGCGGCGTATGGCTGAGGCTGCGCTCCAGCTTCAAGGCTTCGACCAGACGCTCGAATGGCAGGTCCTGATGGGCCTGGGCACCGAGTGCGGTCTCTTTGACTGCGCGCAGCAAATCGGCAACCCGCGTCTGCCCATCCAGTTCGGTGCGCAGCACCTGGGTGTTGACGAAGAAGCCGATCAAGCCTTCGATTTCATCGCGATTGCGGTTGGCGATCGGCACACCGACGCGGATATCGGACTGGCCGCTGTAGCGATGCAACAGCACGTTGAACGCGCCGAGCAACAGCATGAACAGCGTGATGCCGTGCTGCTGGGCGGTGCTGCGCAGTTGCTCCGCCAAAACGGCATCGATGGCAAACTCATGACGGCTGCCGCGATAGCTCGGCATGGCCGGGCGCGAGTGATCGGTCGGCAGCTCGAGCACCGGATGCTCGCTGCCCAGTTGCGCCTGCCAATACTCGAGTTGCCGCGCCTGCTCGCCCGCTTCGAGCCAGCGGCGCTGCCACAGGGCGTAATCGCTGTACTGGATCGGCAGCGGCGCGAGTTGCGGCGACTGCCCCGCTTCATGGGCGTCGTAGCAACGGATGAATTCGTCGATCAGCACGTTCATCGACCAGCCGTCGGAGACGATGTGGTGCAAGGTCAGCAACAGCACATGGTCCTGCTCGTCGAGCGTGAGCAGCTTGACCCGCAGCAGCGGCCCGACCGCCAGATCGAACGGCAGCAGTGACTGTTGCTGCGCCGCCTCGGCCACTGCCCGTTCGCGCTCGGCGGCCGGCAAGGCACTGAAATCCTGTTGCTCGATCAGCAGCGGCGCGCAGGTCGGCACTTGCAACAGGCTATCGTCCGCCTGACGCTGGAACACCGTACGCAGGGTTTCGTGACGCGCGACGAGGCTGGCGAAGGCCTGCTCCAGCGCCGTCAGGCTCAACGCGCCCTTGAGCCGCACCGCCCCCGGCAGGTTGTAGGCCGCGCTGCCGGGCTCCAGCTGCCAGAGGAACCACATGCGCTGCTGGGCGTAGGACAAGGCTTGGCGATCTTCGGCTTCAACGCCCTGGGGGATGGGGAAACCGCTGAACTCGACGCCCTCCTTGTCCAGCGCCGCCAGGAACATCCGGCGCTTGTCCAGGGGCAACCCGATAAACCGGCGAGCAAGTTTCAAGGCGTCTTCAGCATTCATTTCTGGGTATCCGGAATCAGTGGGCACAAGGCACAAAGGCATGTCGTCCCTATAAAACGAATGCAGACCGGAAAAATTAGCGCTTGAGAATAGAGGTCAGGAAAGAGGGAAATCCGTGGCGAGGGAGCTTGCTCGCGCTCGACTGCGCAGCAGTCGCAGAAGCTCCCGGCCGCAAAAGAACCGACGCCTGGTAGGGGTCGCTTCGCAACCCAGCGGGAGCAAGCTCCCTCGCCACAAAAGCAGATTGTTTGTGAATCAGTGCATCAGGCGCTGATTGCCAACCCATACCGTCGATGATGCACGCTCAACTGATCCTTGATCAGGCGCAGCACCCTGGCCTCGTGCTCATGGATAAAAAAGTGCCCGCCCGCCAGCATGTCCACCGAAAAGCTGCCGGAGGTTTCCCGGCTCCAGCCGATCAGTTGCTCGGTGCTGGCCTTGTCGGTGGTGCCGCCGAGCACGTGCACCGGGCATTTGAGCGGTGCTCGGGTTCGCCGCTGGAAGCGCCCGCACAGCAGAAAATCCGCCCGCAGCACAGGCAAGGTCAGGGCCATCAATTCTTCATTGGCCAGGACTTCTTCGCTGGTGCCATTGAGGGTGCGCAGTTGTTCGATCAATTCGGTATCGGTTTTCGGTGTGGCAAAACCGCGGTCGTAATCGGCGCGCATCGTCGGCGCCGCGGTGCCCGAGGCGAACAGCGCTACCGGTTCCGGACAACCCAGCTCGCGCAAGGCATGGGCGATTTCGCAGGCCAGCAATGCGCCCAGGCTGTGGCCGAACAGCGCATAAGGGGCCTGGAGCGTGGGGCGCAGTTCCCGGGCCAGTTGCATCGCCAGCGGGCCCATGTCGGTGTGCAGCGGCTCGCCGAAACGCGCCCCGCGCCCTGGCAGCTCAACCGGCTGCACCTGCAGCCATTGCGGCACCTTGCGCCGCCAGCGGCTGTAAACCATGGCGCTGGCGCCGGAATACGGCAGGCATAGCAAGGTCAGTTGAGTCACCGCGGTTTTCTCCGATCAGTTGTGTATGGAAGATAACGAACTGGCGACAGTCTGAATTAGTCAGTGTCGCCGTACCTGCCCCATGGCCTCACACGCCCCCTATACTGGCGGCATCTCGGCTCGCCCATCGCAAAGGAGAACGCCATGACCTGGTCTGCCAAGCAATACGTCACGTTTGAACAGGAACGCACCCGTCCGGCCCGGGACCTGCTGGCGGCCATCCCGCCGGGGCAGGCGCGCTCGGTGATCGACCTGGGGTGCGGCCCCGGCAATTCCACAGAATTATTGGTGGAGCACTTTCCCGGGGCAACGGTGCGTGGCCTGGACAGTTCCAGCGACATGATACAGGCCGCCCGCCAGCGCCTGCCCGAAGTGGCCTTCGACACCGCAGACATCGGCCAATGGGACGAACCCGGCCCCTTCGATGTGATCTTCGCCAACGCGGTGCTGCAATGGCTGCCTGACCACGCAACCCTGCTGCCGTCACTGGTCAGCAAACTGGCCGAGGGTGGCAACCTGGCGATCCAGATGCCCGACACCCTGCACCAGCCGTCCCACCGCTTGATGCGGGAAATCGCCGCCAATGGGCCCTGGGCCAGCCAACTGGCCGGAGCCGCCGATACGCGCACGGAAGTGGCCGATGCCAGCCTGTACTACTCGATCCTCAAGCCCCATTGCACCCGCGTCGATGTGTGGCGCACCACCTACCATCACCCGCTGGCCGGGGGCGCCGCCGGCGTGGTGGAGTGGTTCAAGGGCAGCGGCTTGCGGCCGTTTCTCGACCCGCTGGATGAGGTGCAACGCGGGCAATACCTGCAACAGTATCTCAACGCCGTTGAACAGGCTTATCCGGCCATGGACGATGGAACGGTACTGCTGCCCTTCCCCCGTGTGTTCATGGTCGCGACCCGCTAAACGAAGCAGCGCGGGTTAAATTTCCGGTCCCGGCCCTCGTTACCTGCTCAGACCAAAACCCACAAGAGTGACCGCCGTGGACCTGCAAACCATTCTGGGCAAACTGTTCGCCAACGCGGGCGCCGTTGGTATCGAAGGTGTTTTCCAATTCGTGTTCGGCCCCCAGCAGACGTACTGGTCCGAGGTCAGAGCCAGCAGCCGCACCCAGGCCGGTCGGCACAGCAGCCCCGACGTGACCATTGAAGTGGCGGAAAAGGACTTTCTCGGGATCATGGCCGGCCTGGCCAATGTCGAGGAGCTGTTTGCCAGCGGACGCCTGAAGATCGGCGGCAACATGGGCCTGGCCACGTTGTTGCCGCAGATCATCGAGCATGCCCGCCACGGCAGTGGCGCGGTGGAAAAGGTCGACATGAACAAGCGTTATCCCACCCCGCCGCGCTTCAGCGAAAAGCTCACCGCCAGCCTGCCGACCCAGCGCAGCGTGGAGCGTCGCCCGCGCAGCGAGCTGTCGGTGCAAGCGTTTCAAGCGCGCTACCTGCCCCATGGCATTCCGGTGGTCATCAGCAATGCCTTGCAGGACTGGCCGTTGTTCAAGCTCAGCCGCGAAGAATCCCTGGTGCATTTTGCCGAGCTGCAAGGCATCACCCGCCACGGCGACTACGTGAAGAAAACCTTCTCCACCGAGCGGGACTTCCGCTCCACGTCCATGGCCGATTTCATTACTTCTCTGGACAGCCCGGCGGTCAAGGGCGCCGATGGTGAGCCGCCAGCCTACATGGGCAACAACATCCTGCCGGCGCAATTGATGGAGCAAATCAACTACCCGCCCTACTTCGACCCGTCGCTGTTCATCCCGCCACGCATCTGGATCGGCCCAAAGGGCACCCTCACCCCGCTGCACCGCGACGACACCGACAACCTGTTCGCCCAGGTCTGGGGCCAGAAAATCTTCACCCTCGCCGCCCCCCATCACCGAGAAGCCCTCGGCACCTGGTCCACGGCGCCCCAAGGCGGCCTGGACGGTTGCGATTTCAACCCGGACGCGCCGGACTACCAGCGCTTCCCCCGCGCCCGTGACGTGACCTTCCTGCGGGTGACGCTGGAGGCCGGGGATCTGCTGTTCCTGCCTGAAGGCTGGTTCCATCAGGTGGAGTCGGTGTCCACTTCGTTGTCAGTGAACTTCTGGGTGAATTCGGGGCGGGGTTGGTGAGCGCTGACTTGAGGCGAGCTGCCTTTGTGAAGATCGCTTCACCCAAATGAACTCCACGCACCTCATACCAGTCAGCAGGTAAAGCCCTCAACTCAAGGTGCTAGACCATGCAGATATCCCTCGCCCGACAGGTTGCCCTGGTCACCGGCGCCAGTTCCGGCATTGGTGCAGGCGCGGCCAGGGCATTGGCAGACGCCGGTGCCGCGGTGGTGCTCAACTACCACTCCAGCGCCGGCCCGGCACAAGACCTGGCCCGTGAAATCAACGCCAACGGTGGACGCGCCATCGCCGTCGGTGCCGATGTGTCGAAGGAGCCGGATGTCGAGCGACTGTTCGCCCAGACTGTCGAAGCCTTTGGCACGCTGGACATCCTGGTGGCCAACTCCGGCCTGCAAAAAGACGCCGCCGCCGTCGACATGAGCCTGGAGGACTGGAACACCGTGATCGGCACCAACCTGACCGGCCAATTCCTCTGCGCTCGCGCCGCCCTGCGGATTTTCAACCAGCAGGGCATTCGCCAGGGCGTGTCCCGGGCCGCCGGCAAAATCATTCACATGAGTTCAGTGCACCAGCGCATCCCCTGGGCCGGTCACATCAACTACGCTGCCTCCAAGGGCGGCGTCCATCTGCTGATGCAGAGTCTGGCCCAGGAAATCAGCCACCAGCGCATCCGCATCAACAGCATCGCGCCCGGCGCGATCCGCACGGCCATCAACCGCGAGGTCACTGAAGGCGAACAGGAGCAGAAATTGCTGGAGCTGATTCCTTACGGGCGTATCGGCGATGTGGAAGATGTCGCCAACGCGGTGGTCTGGCTGGCGTCGGACTTGTCCGATTACGTGGTAGGCACCACGTTGTTCATCGATGGCGGGATGAGCCTTTATCCGGGGTTCCACGGCAATGGCTGACTATCACGAAACCCAAAGCCCCATCGAGAACCACGGCATCATCGGCGACATGCGCAGTGCTGCGCTGGTGAATGACCGAGGCAGTGTCGACTTTTTCTGCTGGCCGGAATTCGACAGCCCCTCGATTTTCTGCTCGCTGCTGGACACGCCGGACGCGGGGATCTTTCAACTGGCGCCGGACCTGCCTAATGCCCGTCGCCAGCAGATCTACCTGCCTGACACCAACGTACTGCAAACCCGCTGGCTGAGTGATGACGCCGTGGTGGAAATCACCGACCTGCTGCCCATCGGCGACAGCGAGGATGACCTGCCGGTATTGATCCGCAAAGTGAGCATGACCGTCGGCAGCGCGACGTTTCGCATGCGCTGCGCGGTACGCCACGACTACGCCCGCAGCCTCACCAGCGCACACCGTGACGGCGATCACATCTGCTTCGAAGCCCCGGGGCAACCTGGCTTGCGTTTGTGTTCCGATCAGGCCATGACCCTGGACGACCGGGCGGCGGTGGCCGAGTTCACGCTGGAACAAGGCCAGAGCGCCGAGTTCCTGCTGGGCGGGATTGACGACCCGCGGCTTCAGGATGACATCAGCGCAATATGCCTGGAGCGAACACTGGCGTTCTGGCGCGGCTGGATTGGCCAATCCACCTATCGCGGGCGCTGGCGGGAAATGGTCAACCGCTCGGCCTTGGCGCTGAAACTGCTGACCTCACGCAAACACGGCGCCATCCTTGCCGCCGCGACCTTCGGCCTGCCGGAAACCCGTGGCGGCGAGCGCAACTGGGACTATCGCTACACCTGGATCCGCGACGCTTCCTTCACCGTTTACGCGTTCATGCGCCTGGGCTTTGTTGAAGAAGCCAACGCCTACATGCGTTTTCTGCGGAGCCGGGTCAGCGACTGCTGCGATCAGCCGATCAAACTCAACATCCTGTACGGCCTGGACGGCAGGTTGGAGCTACCAGAAGTCGAGCTGCCCCACCTCAGTGGCTTTGGTCATGCCAAGCCGGTGCGCATCGGCAACCTGGCCTACAAACAAGTGCAACTGGATATCTTCGGCGAATTGATGGACGCGGTGTACCTGGTCAACAAATACGGCGAAGCCATTTCCCATCAGGGCTGGAAACACGTCGTCAATGTGGTCGATCAGGTCTGTGATATCTGGCAGGACAAAGACGTGGGCATTTGGGAAATGCGCGGGGAGAAGCACCACTTCCTGCATTCGCGGCTGATGTGCTGGGTCGCTGTCGATCGCGCCATCCGCCTGGCGGTCAAACGCTCCTTGCCCGCGCCTTTCGCCCGCTGGGACCAGACTCGCCAGGCCATCTATGAAGACATCTGGACAAATTTCTGGAGCGAGGAACAACAGCATTTCATCCAGCGTCTGGGCAGCACCGCCCTCGACGGTTCGATGCTGTTGATGCCGCTTGTGCGCTTCGTCAGCGCCCGCGACCCGCGCTGGCTCTCGACCCTCGATGCCATTGAAAAAGACCTGGTGCGCGATGGCATGGTCTACCGCTACCGCAACGACGAAAGCCCCGTCGACGGCCTCAGCGGCATTGAAGGTTCGTTCGCTGCGTGTTCGTTCTGGTACGTCGAATGCCTGGCCCGCGCCGGCCGTGTGGAAAAAGCCCAGCTGGAGTTCGAACAACTGCTGCGCTACGCCAACCCGCTGGGCTTGTACGCCGAAGAGTTCGACAGCCACGGCTACCACCTGGGCAACACCCCCCAGGCCTTGACCCACCTGGCGCTGATCAGCGCCGCCAGTTTCCTGGACCGCAAATTGAGCGGGGACAAAACGCATTGGCAGCCGTGAGTCGCACGTGTGAATGAACATAAATCTTTTGTGGCGAGGGAGCTTGCTCCCGCTCGACTGCGCAGCAGGCGCAAAATCTCCAGGACACAAGGGAGGTCGCTTCGCAACCCAGCGGGAGCAAGCTCCCTCGCCACAGAGGACAGGGTGCAATGACTATCGCGTAGGCTCCGCCACTTCAATGTCATCCAACGCACGGTCAGCCAGCAACGTACCCAGCTCAATCAACTGCTGAATCCCCAGCGCAACATGCCGCCGGGAACCTTCCAGCTCGAATGCCAGGTCACTGACCATGGCGTTGGCCGAAGCCAGGGTTTCGCTGAGGCTGGTCAGCACGGATTCGGTGTTGAGGCCGGGGACCACTGAAAATATCTGGCCGTCCTGGGTGTCGGGTTTGGCTGGGGGAGACAAGTGAACATTCAGCGCCCGGTCAGCAGCTTCGCGGAGTTTTTTGGTGTCGAGGGTGGTGTAGGCGGACAGGTTTTCGGCGCGTGGAGGGTTGGGGGTGATCTTGACCATTTGTGAAGCTCCTGACTTGAAATTGAGCCCACTCACCTCGTGACCAAACGAGGGGTGGTGGGCTATACGCAGGTTGGTCAACCGGGAAGTCAGGCACCCGGCGCACTCGAAAGTGCCCCGCGCACAGCCCACCGCAAAGCATACCGACAAGCACACAAAAAAGCGCCGACATGCTGAGGTTGGCGCGTGTGCGCCTGACATTGGACGGGTGACCAAACCCGATCGCTGATTTTGCAGCGACCGGCACAGCCTAGCCCCGCCGTTTCCGAACCGGCAACCGCCACGACTCGTCGGAAAATTCCGGTTCACCTATTTTTTTGTAGGAACTCCACACCCTTGTGGCGAGGGGATTTATCCCCGCTGGGCTGCGTAGCAGCCCGTCCATAGGCCAATCCACTTTGCCAGACAGACCGAGTTGACCGTTTTCGGGGCTGCTACGCAGCCCAGCGGGGATTTATCCCCTCGCCACAGAAGCGGGCACCAACATTTCTCCATCTATCGCTGCCGCCGGTTTCAGGTTGCCAGCCCTGTAAACCCCTCCTAAGATCGATGCACTCAAGGGTGCAGCGGAGCTGCCCGACAAAACCCGATTCAAGGATCTGACATGACCCATGTAAAACGCTCTATCACCACCCCGCCCCGAACAGGCCTGACCCGGGAAGACCTCTGGGAAGGCCAGGACAAGGGCCTGATCAAGTGCTGGGAAATCGGCCGCGACCGGGCGCTGAAGTTTCCCGAGCTGGCGCAGCGTTGCTTGGCCGGTGAATTGCCGGTGCTCGGCTGGAAAGGCGGTGTCAGCCGCAGCCTGAAGAAAAACGAAAAGTTCGGCTGTCTCAAGTACCTCGCCCAATGGCAGGGCCTGCGCGGTGAAGACCTGGACATCGATCTGTCCCAGGACCGCACCCTGACCTGCTCCAGCACGAACATGATCGTGACCTTCACGCCGGATCGGGCCAAATATGTGAATCAGGAACCCGCATAACGGCAACCGAGCCGTGCAGGAGACCGACATGAACCAGGCGCCCAGAATCAACTTCGCGGTGACGCCTCTGCTGCGCATCGCCTACGAAGAGCACGGCCCCGCCAGCGGCGCCCCAGTGATCCTGCTGCACGGTTTCCCTTACGACCCCAGGGCCTTTGATGAAGTCGCACCGGCCCTGGCCCAGCGCGGCTATTGGGTCATCGTGCCGTACCTGCGCGGCTACGGCCCGACCCGGTTCAATAACCCGAGCATCCTGCGTTCCGGCCAGCAAGCGGCGCTGGCCCAGGATCTGCTGGACCTGATGCAGGCACTCGCCATTCCCCAAGCCGCGTTGTGCGGCTACGACTGGGGCGGGCGGGCCGCGTGCATCGTGGCGGCGCTGTGGCCCGAACGGGTTCGCTGCCTGGTGACCGGCGATGGCTATAACGTGCAGGACATTCCCCGATCGACTCAGCCGCTGGACCCTGAGACCGAGCACAGATTGTGGTACCAGTATTACTTCCACAGCGCCCGGGGCGTCGAGGGCCTGACACAGAACCGGCGCGAACTGTGCCAGTTGCTCTGGCGCCTGTGGTCACCGACCTGGACACGCGGCACAGCGCTGTATCCCCTCAGTGCCCCGTCCTTCGATAACCCGGATTTCGTCGAGGTGGTGATTCATTCCTACCGTCATCGCTTCATGTACGCACCGGGCGACCCGACGCTGGAGTGGATGGAGGAACGACTGACCGCGCAACCGGCCATCAGCGTGCCGAGCATCTCCCTGTGCGGTGCCGATGACGGCGTTGGACCTGCACCTGAGTTCGACGAAGACGCCGAACATTTCAGCGGTGTCTATGAGCGTCGAGTGCTCGCCGGTGTCGGCCACAACATTCCCCAGGAAGCCCCCCAGGCCACGCTCAGGGCATTGCTGGATCTGCTTGAGGGCTGACCGCGAAACGCTCGCGATACGCCTGGGGCGTCACGCCCATGGCCCGCAGGAAGCTGCGGCGCAGGGTTTCTTCGCTGCCAAAGCCGCATTGCACCGCGACCCGCTTGATCGGCAGTGCTGTGTCGGCCAGCAGCCGGCGCGCGGTCTCCACGCGAATCAGCTCCACCGCCCGCGCCGGCGTCTGGCCGGTGTCGGCACGGTAGTGACGCACGAAACTGCGCTCGCTCATCCCCGCCTCTGCCGCCAGATTCGGCAAGCCCAGGTCCTGGGTGAGGTTTTCCGCGATCCAGGCGTGCAGATCGTCAAAACGACTGCCCTGATTCTGCAATGACAAGGTCACGCTGAACTGCGATTGACCGCCCGGGCGCTTGAGGAACACCACCAGTTGCCGGGCGACTTCCAGGGCGATGGCGCGACCCAAATCGTCCTCCACCAGGGCCAACGCCAGGTCGATGCCGGCCGTAACGCCCGCCGAAGTCCAGACCGGGCCGTCGTTGATAAAAATCGGGTTGGGTTCGACCCGCAGTTGCGGGTGCTGCCTGGCCAGTTGTTCGCAACGGGTCCAGTGCGTGACCACTCGGCGTCCGTCCAACCAACCGCTGGCGGCCAGCAGGAACGCCCCGGTGCACACCGACGCCACGCGCCGCGAGCGCAGGCCATGGTCCCTGACCCAGGCCACCAGCGCCGCGTTCTGCGCCGCCTCGTACACTCCCCAACCGCCAGCGATGAGCAATGTGTCGCTACCCTCGCTCGGCAGCGGCTCGGCCATAAGCGCGAGCCCCGCCGACGACATCACCGCCCCGCCACCGGCAGCAATCACGGTGGGGGCGTAAGGCAACGGCAAGCCTTGCTGGCGTGCCAGGTCGTTGGCCGAAGCAAAAACCTGCAAGGGCCCGGTGACATCTAGCACCTGCACGTTGGCAAAGGCCAGTACATGAACGGTTTTCGGTGGATTTGGCATATTGGCGTAATTCGTGGGCTTATTGGCGTATACGCCAGAGCCTACGGGCCTAAAGTTAAACCGTCCACCCCCTCAGGCATCACTTCAGGAGAAAGCGCCATGGCGTTGCAGATCGGTTTTCTGTTATTCCCCCAGGTTCAACAACTGGACCTCACCGGCCCTTATGACGTGCTCGCCTCGCTGCCAGACGTGAAGGTGCACCTGATCTGGAAAGACCTGGCCCCAGTCACCGCCAGCACCGGGCTGGTACTCCTACCGACCACCACGTTCGAGAAGTGCCCCAAGCTCGATGTGATCTGCATCCCAGGCGGCAGCGGCGTCGGGCCGTTGATGGAAGATGAGCAGACCTTGGCGTTCATCAATCAACAGGCGGCCCGCGCGCAGTACATCACCTCCGTGTGCACCGGTTCGCTGGTGCTTGGCGCGGCGGGTTTATTGCAGGGTAAACGGGCCACCACCCATTGGGCTTATCACAGTCTGCTGCAAACCCTGGGCGCCACACCGGTCAAGGACCGTGTGGTACGCGACGGCAACCTGTTCACCGGTGGCGGCATCACCGCCGGGATAGATTTTGCCTTGACCCTGGCGGCCGAACTGTTCGACCAGAACACCGCCGAGCTGGTCCAGCTACAGCTTGAATACGCCCCTGCCCCGCCGTTCACCGCCGGCGGCCCGGACACTGCGCCGTCCCAAGTGCTGGCAGAAGCCAACCGACGCGCAGCAGAGTCGTTTCGGGTGCGCTCGCAGATTACTCAACGGGCAGCGGCACGATTGGCATTGCAATAACGATCAACGCCAATCAGGCCCCCCAAAAAAAGTGGTGAGGGGTTTTATCCCCTCACCACACAAGACATGAAAAATCTCCTGCCGCATCGATTCAATTCAGAACGGGCTGGCCGTCGGGCGCACCACCAGTTCGCTGACGTCCACATCGTCCGGCTGTTCAATGGCGTAGGCAATCGCCCGGGCAATCGCCTCGGCGGGAATGGCGATCCGGCGAAACTCGCGCATCTCGGCGCGCCCGCCTTCATCGGAAATACTTTCGGCCAACTCCGACTCGGTTACGCCAGGGGAAATCACCGTCACCCGCACGTCACCACCGACCTCCTGGCGCAACCCCTCGGAAATCGCTCGCACGGCGAACTTGGTGGCGCAGTACACCGCCGCCGTCGGGCTGACCGTGTAGGCACCAATGGAAGCAATGTTGATGAACTGGCCGCTGCGCTGGCGTTGCATCAAAGGCAAACCAGCGGCGATGCCGTGGAGTACGCCGCGAATGTTGACGTCGATCATGCGATCCCACTCGTCAACTTTCAGCGCCTCGAGTTTGGAGAGCGGCATGACCCCGGCGTTGTTGACGATCACATCGACCTTGCCGAATCGCTCGACAGCGAAGTCGATCAGGCTCTGCACATCATCACGGCGCGTCACGTCCACAGCTTTGCAAGCAGCCTGCTGGCCGTCGGCTTCAAGTTCCTGCACCAGCGCCTGCAAGCGATCGACGCGTCGCGCACCCAGCACCACTCGCGCTCCCCGGGCGGCCAGCAAACGTGCGGCGGCTTCGCCAATACCGCTGCTGGCGCCGGTGATCACCACAACTTTGTTTTGAATAGCGGACATGATGGTTTCCTCGTCTGGATGTATGGCCCCCCGATGGGAGCGTTTTGACAGGTCCAGATTAGGGAGCAGATCCGTGTCTGGGTTAGCCGGATCCTCCTGCGCCCTTGCACGATCCTGTAGCGATAAAACCGCCTCTGGTCGCCGGACGCACAATCGGCTTTACTAGCGCGGTCCACCCATTTGGCCAGGGAGATAGATCGGCATGTCGGTATCTACGTCCATACACGTAACGCCTGAGGACGGCGTCAACCAGCGCCGCACCGAACTGGCGGAACTGATGAAGCGCTTCGCCCCGGAATTCGGCGTTCATCCCACCGCCATCGAGACCTTGCACCTGATCCGTAGCGACCAGCCCACCGAAGCCCTGCACACGATCCACAAGCCCGGTTTGTGCGTGATCGTCCAGGGGCGCAAAGAGGTTCGGCTGGCGGATGAATGCTACGTCTATGATTCGCTCAACTACCTGGTGGTCTCGGTCACCCTGCCGCTGGCGGGTCAGGTGATCGAAGCCAGCCCCGAGCGCCCCTACCTGTGCATTCGCCTGGATATCGACCCGGCGCAGATCTGCCGTCTGATCGCCGACGCAAGCCCCATTGGGGTACCGGCCCAACGGACCGATCGAGGACTATTCCTGGACCGCATCGACGCGCCGCTGCTCGATGCGGTGTTGCGTTTGCTGCGGCTGCTGGAGAGTCCGGACGATATCGCCACGCTCGCGCCCTTGGCCCAACAGGAAATTTTCTACCGCCTGCTACGGGGTGCCCAGGGCCAGCGCTTGCACGAAATTGCCATCCCCGACACGCAAACCCACCGTATCAGTCGCGCAATCGAGTGGCTCAACAACCATTATGCCGAGCCGCTGAGCATCGATAGCCTGGCACAAATGATCAATCTCAGCCCTTCGGCATTGCACCATCGCTTCAAAGCCGTGACCGCCATGAGCCCGCTGCAATACCAGAAACAGCTGCGCCTGCAGGAAGCCCGACGGCTGCTGCTGGCGGAGAACAGCGACGTTTCGTCAATCGGCTACAAAATGGGCTATGAAAGCCCCTCGCAGTTCAGCCGCGAATACAGCCGTCTATTCGGGGCCTCGCCGAGCAAGGACATCGCCCGGCTACGTGCCGAGGCCTTGCAGATGAGTCGCGCCTGATCCTGCACACAAACAGGATCAGGCAAACCAAGGGCAGTATCCGTCTAACGGCGTCCCCCTCCTCGCCCCTACTCTGAACCCATGCAGCAAGACTACCGTCCGGGCTGCAACGGGTTCAGCAGATCGCGACATCTGAACGACCCGGCACTCAACCCCTTTTGATATGACCGGAGTCATCGCCATGAAAACTTTCAGTTCCTTGATCGCCGTTACCACTTTCGTCCTGAGCGTCAGTGCCTTTGCCCTGCCCAGCCAGCAGCAGGACCGTTTCTTTACGCAAACGCTCGGATATCAGCAGCCTGTGGCCGCTGATGGTTCGGACCGCACGCCTGGGCAGAGTCTTGCCGCTGATGGTTCGGACCGCACACCTGGGCAGGCACTTGCCGCTGATGGTTCGGATCGCACACCTGGGCAGGCACTTGCCGCTGATGGTTCGGATCGCACACCTGGGCAGGCACTTGCCGCTGATGGTTCCGACCGCACACCTGGGCAGGCACTTGCCGCT